>NZ_JBAIYR010000034.1:0-13929 GCF_036763145.1 Desulfovibrio sp. 1188_IL3213
CACGCCGGGGGCATCAGGCCCGCCCAGGCTCCTGATAAGCCCGTCATAGCGGCCGCCGCCAGCAACGGCAGCCTGCGCGCCGATACTGCCGCTTACCACCTCAAAGGTGGTGCGGCAATAGTAGTCAAGCCCGCGCACAAGCCTGTGGTCAAGCTCAAAGGGCAGATTTTCGCCGTTAAGCAGCTCAAGCACAGTGTCAAAATGCGCCCTGCACTCCGGACAGTTATAGTCCAGCAGTTTAGGGGCCGCATCGGTGATGGCCCGGCAGCCGGGCTGCTTGCAGTCCAGCACGCGCAAGGGGTTGGTATGCACCCTGCGGGCGCAGTCCGCGCACAGGGCGGTGCTGTCCACGCTTTCAAGATAAGCCAGCAGCGCATCCTTGAACTTGGGGCGGCACTGGGAACAGCCCAGTGAGTTGACCTTGAGGGTCAGATCTTCAAGGCCCAGGGCGGCAAGAAAGCGCAGCAGCATGCTGATAAGGTCGGCATCGGCATAGGGGCTGTGCGAGCCGAGGCATTCACAGTTGATCTGGTGGAACTGCCGCATGCGGCCCTTTTGCGGCCGCTCATAGCGGAACATGGGACCTGTGGTGAACAGGCGGCTTACCGGTTCCCTGTTGGCGAGGGCACTTTCGATATAGGCGCGCATGACGCCCGCCGTGGCTTCCGGCCGCAGGGTGAGCGACCTGCCCTTGCGGTCGGGAAAGGTATACATCTCTTTTTGCACCACGTCGGTTTCCTCACCGATGGAGCGCTGAAAAAGCTCGGTAAATTCCACAATGGGCGTGCGCAGTTCCACAAAGCCGTAGCGGCCGAAAATATCCCGCGCGGTATTTTCCATACGGGTAAAGATGTCGCTGTCCGGCGGAAACATGTCCGCGAAGCCTTTGATGCGTGCAATGCTCATGTCGTCCTCAATGGTGGCGCAATAGAGAATTTCAGCGTGAAATTGCTCTGACTGCTGCGCTGGCAGCCGTCCGCCGCAAAGGTGTAAGCGCAGCTTCAGCCTTGCCCCAGGGGGCTGTGGCCGAAGACGGCCGCGCTCTGTATTTGCGCTGTTAAACGCCGTAGTGAGCGTATTACGGCTGTGAGAATACAATTCCCAAAGGTAAGACGCTCTTGTGCTCCCTGAGCCTGAATTTTTGCCCGGGGCCAGAAACTAGCGTGAACCGCAGGAGCCTTCAAGCTTAAACTTGCCGCCGCATTCCTCGCAAGGCACGGGATATTCGCCGGTAAAGCAGGCCATGCAGTAGTGCTGCGGCTTGCTCACGGCGCCCATAAGCCCTTCAATGCTCAGGTAATGCAGAGAATCCACATCCAGCTTGCGCTGTATTTCTTCCAGGCTGTGCTGCGCGGCAATAAGCTCGCCCCGTGATGAAAAGTCTATGCCGTAATGACAGGGCGACATGACCGGCGGCGAAGAAATACGTATATGCACCTCTTTTGCTCCCAGTTCGCGCAGTTTTTTCACACGGGTCATCATGGTTGTGCCGCGCACGATGCTGTCGTCAATGATACAGATGCGTTTGTCTTCTATCATTTCACGCACGGGATTGATCTTTACCCGCACGCCGAAGCTGCGCATGCTTTGCGAAGGCTGGATAAAGGTGCGGCCCACATAGTGGTTGCGTATCATGGCATGCTCGTAGGGCAGACCCGAACGCTGCGCGAAACCCAGGGCCGGATAAATGCCCGAGTCAGGAAAAGGCATGACGAAATCCACATCCGGCGCGGATTCCGTGGCCAGGTTCCAGCCCATCTTTTTACGGCACTGGTACACCTGCTCGTCAAAAACATAGGAGTCCGGCCGGGCAAAATAGATCAGCTCAAAAATGCACTGGGCGGGCTTTTCCGGCATGGGGCTTATGAGGCGTTCGCTGCGCACGCTGTTGCCTTCCACCACCACCACTTCGCCCGGCTCCACCGTGCGAACGAATTCGGCCTCAAGCAGGTCAAAAGCGCAGGTTTCAGAGGCAAAGACAGGGCTGCCGTTCATGCGGCCGAAAGCAAGCGGATGAAAGCCGTGAGGGTCGCGCACGGCCACCATGACGCCGTCAGCCATGACCAGAAGGCAATATGCCCCCTGCACCCTGTAGCACGCTTCCTTGACGGCTCCGGGCAGGTCATTGTGGCGCAGGGCGCGCACCAGAAGGTGCATGAACACTTCGGTGTCGTTGCTGGTGGAAAAAATGGCCCCTTCGTTTTCCAGGTCTTCACGCAATTGGGCGGCGTTGACCAGATTGCCGTTATGGGCCAGCGCAATGGCCCTGCCCTTATAGTTGGCAAGAAAAGGCTGGGCGTTGCCGCTGGACGAACTGCCCGTGGTGGAATAGCGCACATGCCCCACAGCGTGGCGCCCGGTAAGGCGCTGCAGATCAGCCTCGGAAAAAACATCGGGCACAAGGCCCATGCTTCGACGCTCGTGAACGGTTTTGCCGTCAAAAGTGACTATGCCCGCGCTTTCCTGTCCCCGGTGCTGCTGGGCATAAAGGCCGAAATAGGCCAGACGGGCAGCATCGTCATGGTCATAAATGCCGAAAACACCGCATTCGTGCTTAATCATAAGCCTTACTTCTTCAGTTTTTTGCGCAAATGCGCAATGCGATTGTCGATGACCGACGGATTGGGGTATGCGTCGCGCGCCAGTTCAAATTGTTTCAGGGCTTCCGTGCCCTTGCCCAGTTGTTCCAGGGCGTCGGCCAGCAGATAGCCGGCCAGCCCGCGCAGGTTCTGGTCAGGGTCGCTGTCCAGTATCTGCTGCGAAAGATCCGCCACATCCTGCCAGCGCTCCCGGGCCATATTCTGGTCCGCAAGATCATACATGCACATGATCTTGTCATGATCCGGCAGGGGCAGGCCCAGGCACTGCTGGAGCGTGTCCTCTCCGGCATCAAAACGCCGCAGGCTGAACTGCATGGCCGCCAGCCGCCGGTGACCTTCAAGCACCTGCTCCGGGCCAAGACCGCCAAGCCCTATGTAGACATTCCAGATATCCACGGCACGTTCATGGCGGTGCAGGCTTTCATTGACCTCGGCCATGCGCCGCAGGACGACCGCGCTGCGGGCGTCGTCGTCCATATACTCTTCCAGCATGGTTTCAAGATATTCCAGGCTGGCGCGGGGTTCCTGCCCCGCGGCATTGACGACCAGCAGCAACTGCTGCCAGGCTTCCCAGCGGTCGTCCGCGCTCTGACTGTCCTGTGCCTCACGCAGATAACGCTCAAGCAGCCTTTCGGCAAGGGACCACTGGCGCTGCGCCACGGCCTCCCTGGCCTGAGAGAGGTCGTCACCCTGCAATGCCGGGCTGTCACAGCCCGCAAGGCCAAGGCAGAAACAGAAAGCCACGGCCAGCGCAAGCCTGCGCGCCACCGAAAAAAGAAAAAAACCGCGCCTGTCAGAGGCACGTTGCCGCCCTTCAGGCGGACAGGGGGGCATTGCCCCCCTGAAACCATGTTTTTCAACAGTGAAAAACATCATGCTGGTTCATATCAGGCGTTTTCGCCTTCAGGGCCTTCATCCGCGTCGTCATCAGCCGGGCCGTCAGCCAGACCGTCAGGCACATCAGCAGCAGGCGAAGGGGCCGCGCCAGTGGCAGGGGAAGTTGCACCCTCCACCACATCATCGTCCATCTCCTTGCTCAGATCACGGCCGGTCTGACCGCCTTCGTCCACACGGTCAAAGCCCACCACATGCGCGCCTTCGTCCAGCCGCACAAGCATGACGCCCATTGTGGCGCGGCCCTTGCTGCGCACTTCGTCCAGACCGATGCGCACGATCTTGTTGGATGAAGTGAGCAGGATAAGACCATCGTCATCACGCACGGGCATGGCGCCCACCACAGGCCCGGTCTTGCCCGTGACCTTGAAGTTGATGATGCCCTTGCCCCCGCGCGATTGCAGACGGTACAGCTCGATGCTGGTGCGCTTGCCGAAGCCGTTGGCGGAAATGGACATGATTTCCGTGGTCTGATCCGTTTCCTTCACAATGACCCCGGCCACAACAAAATCCTGCCGGCGCAGGGCTATGCCCTTGACGCCCGTGGCTACGCGGCCCATGGGACGCACATCCTTGCAGGGAAAACGTATGGCAATGCCGTCGGCCGTGACCAGCACAATATGGCTGTCGTTGCGAATGGGGCGCACCACCACAAGCTCGTCGTCCTCGCGCAGGCCCACGGCCATAAGGCCGGTCTTGCGGCAACGGGCGTACAGTGAAGCCGAAGAACGCTTGACCATGCCGCGCCTGGTTATGAAGAGGAAGTACTTGTCTTCGGCAAATTCGCGCAGGGCAAGCACGGTGGTGACCCACTCGCCCTCTTCCAGGGGCAGCAGGTTGTTGATGTGTACGCCCTTGGCCGTACGGCTGCCTTCAGGAACCTGATGCACCTTGAGCTGGTGCATGCGGCCCTTGTTGGTGAAGAGACACAGGAACTGATGGTTGGTGGTGCTCAAAAACTCCTGCACATAGTCGTCGTCAGAGGTGTACAGGGCGGCAATGCCCTTGCCCCCGCGTTTCTGCTGCTGGTAATTTTCAAGCCCGGTGCGCTTCATGTAGCCACGGCGCGACAGGGTGATGACCACATCCTCATCGGGAATAAGGTCTTCAATGTCGATGTCGGTAAGAGCTTCGCGCAGCACTTCGGTGCGGCGAGGCGTGGTGAAGGTTTCGCGGATTTCGCGGATTTCGCGCTTGATCTCCCCGCGCAGCACTTCGTTATTTTCAAGAATCGAGCGGTAGAATTCGATCTTTTGCAGAAGATCCTTGTACTCGGCCATAAGCTCTTCACGCTGCAGGCCCGTAAGGCGCTGCAAGCGCATTTCAAGAATGGCCTTGGCCTGAAGCTCGGAAAGCTCAAAGCGCTTCATAAGGGCCGCGCGCGCTTCGTCCGGGCTGGCCGAAGCGCGGATAAGGGCCACCACCTCGTCAATATTGTCGATGGCGATGCGCAGGCCTTCAAGAATATGGGCGCGGGCCTCGGCTTTTTCAAGATCGTAACGGGTACGGCGGATGACCACCTCGCGCCTGTGGTCCACAAAGCAGGTCAGCGCGGTCTTGAGATTCAGAAGCTGCGGGCGGTTGTCCACCACGGCCAGCATATTGATGCCGAAGCTCGATTCCAGCGGCGTGAACTTGTAAAGCGCGTTGATGACGATCTCGGGAATGGTTCCGCGCTTGAGGTCGATGACAACACGGATGCCCCTGCGGTCGGATTCGTCGCGCAGGTCGGTGATGCCGTCAATCTTGCGGTCATTGACCAGGGCCGCGATCTTTTCCACCAGAGAGGACTTGTTCAGGCCGTAGGGAATTTCCCTGATGATGATGGATTGCGCGCTTTTTTTGCGGTCTTCGATTTCCATGCGACCGCGCACTTTCACCGTGCCGCGGCCGGTATGGTAGGCGTCGTACAGTCCCTTGCCCGCGTACACATAGCCGCTGGTGGGAAAGTCCGGGCCTTTCACGTGCTCCATCAGGTCGTCAATGCTGCACTGGGGATCATCCAGAAGCAACTGCAGGGCATCGCACAGTTCGCCCAGGTTATGGGGCGGAATATTGGTAGCCATGCCCACGGCAATACCCGAACTGCCGTTGAGCAGCAGGTTGGGAACCTTGCTGGGCATAACCGTGGGTTCCTGCAAGGTATTGTCGTAGTTGGGGCGAAAATCCACCGTATTTTTGTCCAGGTCGCCCAGAAATTCCTGGGCCAGCCTGGACATGCGCACTTCGGTATAACGCATGGCCGCCGGGGCGTCGCCGTCAATGGAGCCGAAGTTGCCCTGACCGTCCACCAGGGGATCGCGCATGGAAAAATCCTGCGCAAGGCGCACCAGCGCACCATACACCGCCGAGTCGCCGTGCGGGTGATACTTGCCGATCACGTCACCGACGATGCGGGCGGACTTTTTGTGCGGACGGTTATAGTTATTGGCAAGCTCGTATTGCGCAAACATGATGCGCCTGTGAACGGGCTTGAGACCGTCACGGGCGTCAGGGATGGCACGGCCGATGATGACCGAAAGGGAATACTCCAGATACGACTTGCGGAGTTCAGTTTCTATGCTTATCTGCGGCTGCTGCATTTCTGCCACTGCTGGCCTCGCTGAGTAATGATGTTGGGTGGATGCGAACAGTCTGCGACGGGCTCAGAAAACACTGCTTTCTGAAAATCCGTGTGGAGCCGTCTTGGAGCAATTTCAAAGTAAAATAGCTCTAACTGTTCATGCCACTCCCTATAAAAGTTTATTGGGATGCCCCGGGAAAGGGTTGTTGCAGACTGCCATGCGGCATTCTCCGGCAGGGCGCTCCTGCGGCCGCCACGCGGTCGGCAAGAGCCAACGGCGGAACTGAAAACTCCGCATCCCCGCTTTGCCCAAAAAACCTTTCCTAAATATCCAGATCGTGTACGGCCAGGGCGTTGCGCTCAATGAATTCGCGGCGCGGCTCCACGCGGTCTCCCATAAGTTCCATAAAGGCGTCCGAAGCCTCGTTGGCGTCTTCCACAGAAACCTGAAGCAGGATGCGGTTTTCAGGATTCATGGTGGTTACCCAGAGCTGCTCGGGGTTCATTTCACCCAGACCCTTGTAGCGCTGGATATTGATACCCCTGCGGGCTTCGTCCAGCACCATGCGCATAAGACCAAACAGGTTTTGCGCGGGGGTTTCACTATCCTTGCGGCGCATGACAAAATCCAGGCCGCCGCATTCCTCACGCAGTTCGGCAAAGAGCTGCCAGGTCATGCGGTACAGCCGCGAGGCAAAAAACTCCATGCCGCGCCGCGTCTGATGGCCGCCGGTATTCTCAAATATGGCAAACAGGCGTTCCTCGTCGTCTTCGCTCTGCTCATTTTCAAGCGTGAGCATGTAGCCGCGCTCGTTGAGCCATTCCACAAGACCGGTGTCCTGCCGCTCAAGCATGGCCGCATCCACCTGCTCAGGATACGTTGTAAGCGCCAGAAAGAGGTCGCGCGGGGTTCCGGTCATTTCAGCGTCGTCGAGGCGCAGCTCAAGCGTTTCAATGCGCTCCACAAGGCTGCTGAGGGCCGTGCCCGTGTATTCCTTGCCGTTGACCGCCGTTACCGTGACGTCTTCGCTGACGCGCGAAAGCAGAAAGCTGTTCAGTTCCGCATCGTCCTTGATGAATTTTTCCATGCGCGAATTATGAACGCGATACAGCGGCGGCTGGGCGATGTAGACAAAACCGCGTTCCACCATTTCCTGATACTGACGGAAAAAGAAGGTCAGCAGCAGGGTGCGGATGTGCGCGCCGTCCACATCGGCGTCTGTCATGATGATGATCTTGTGGTAGCGCAGCTTTTCAAGGTCAGTGTCGTCCTCACCGATACCGGCGCCCATGGCCGTAATGAGGTTTTTTACTTCCTTGTTGGCAAGCATCTTGTCAAAGCGGGTGCGCTCCGTATTCAGAATTTTGCCGCGCAGGGGCAGAATAGCCTGATTTTTCGGATTACGCCCCTGCTTGGCCGAACCACCGGCCGAGTCACCTTCCACGATGAACAGTTCGGATTCCTTGGGATCCTTGCTCTGGCAGTCCGCCAGCTTTCCGGGCAGGGAGTTGTCCGAAAGAGCGCCCTTGCGGCGCACCAGTTCCTTGGCGCGGCGGGCGGCATCGCGGGCGCGGGCGGCATCCACGGCCTTTTCAATAATGAGCCGGATATCCTTGGGGTTTTCTTCAAAATAGATGTTCAGGCGATCATACACCACGCCCGCCACAAGACCGGCAACCTCGCTGTTGCCGAGCTTGGTCTTGGTCTGCCCTTCAAACTGCGGCTGGGGCAGCTTGACGCTGATGACGGCCGTAAGCCCTTCGCGCACGTCATCGCCGGACAGGCTTGTATTTTTCATTTTTTTGACCAGGTCGGCCTGGCCCTTGATGTAGCCGTTGATGGCGCGGGTAAGGGCCGTGCGAAAGCCCACCAGGTGGGTTCCGCCTTCCTTGGTGCGGATGTTGTTGGCGAAGGTAAGGATATTTTCCTTGTAGCCGGCATTGTATTGCAGGGCAAAGTCCACGGTGACGTTGTCCACCATGCCTTCACCGAAAACGATGGAATGGATGCCCTGCTCGCCGGAATTGAGGTCGCCCACAAACTGGCGTATGCCGCCTTCGGCGTGAAACACGTGGGTTTCACCGATGCGCTCGTCAATGCATTCGATGAACAGGCCCTTGTTGAGATAGGCCAGTTCTTCAAAACGTTTTTTAAGCGTATCGTAAGAAAACTCGGAAACTTCAAAAATCTCTTCATCGGGCTTGAAACGCACGGTGGTTCCGTGGCCGTCCACGTTTTCGCCGATAACGACCAGCTGATCCTGCGGGATGCCACGGGAATAGTGCTGGCGATAACGCTTGCCGTCACGGCGCACGGTAACCGTAAGCTCTTCGGAAAGCGCGTTGACGCAGGACACGCCCACGCCGTGCAGACCGCCGGAAACCTTGTAGCTTGTATTGTCAAACTTGCCGCCGGCATGCAACTTGGTCATGACCACCTGAACAGCGGGTACGCCTTCCTTGGGGTGGATGTCCACGGGAATGCCGCGGCCATCGTCCCGCACGGTCACGCTGTTGTCGGCGTGCAGAATGACGGTGATGCGCGTGCAAAAACCCGCCATGGCCTCGTCAATGGAGTTATCCACCACTTCGTAGACAAGGTGATGCAGGCCGCGCGCGTCCGTGGAGCCGATGTACATGGCCGGACGTTTGCGAACGGCCGAAAGCCCTTCCAGAATGGTAATGGAAGAAGCGGTGTAGCCGCCGTCGACGGGGGTTTGGAGAGCCATTAAACGTCTTCCTCGCTATAATATGTCGTTTCCGAAACCTTCATGGGCATGATGATGACGGTGTAGTTCGGGTCATCGGCCCCGCGTATGCCGCAGGGGCCTTCAGCGCCCGTAAGCATCATGTCTGTCTTGCCGGACACAAAGTGGGCCAGCACGTCCATAAGGTTGCGGGTGGGAAAGGCGATGCGCTTGATGTCGCCGCCGTATGTTACTTCCAGACTTTCGCTGGCCGAGCCTACGTCCTGCCCCTGGGCGGAAAGCAGCGCCTCGCCGGAGGAAAGGTCCATGTAGGTGCAGCGGTCGCTTTCGGTATTAAAAATAAGAATGCGGCCAAGGGCTTCCATTGCTTCTTTGCGGTCGATGGTCATGGGGTGCATGTCTTCGCTCGCCAGCTTGCTCATGAAGATACTGTAGTCCGGATACTGATGGGCAGCCCGGGGCAGGCTCAGGGTTTCAGCCCTGCTCATGCTGCGCAGGTACAGGCGCTTTCCGGTAATACTCAGCTCTATCTCGTCCACGCCAAGCCATTTCTTCATGTCCTGAAGGTATTTTTTCTGGATAAGAATGCCTTCTTCAGGCAGGCGCTCGGCAAGTTCGTCGTGCGTAAAGGAAACAAGAGCGAACTGATGGCCGTTAAGCCCGCACACGTCGATGCGGCCATTGCCCTTGGGCATCATGCACAGGCAGGCAATGGCGTCCATAGCGTCGTCATCGCTGATGCAAAATGTCACCTTGTCCAGAAGGTCCTGCAAAAAGTCGCCCGACCAGGTTACCGTATTTTCTTCAGGAAAGCTGGAAAAATTCTGAAACCACTCGGCCCCGCTTACAGGCAGCTTGTATGTGCGGCGGCCCTGCTCCACCAGCAGATTGCCCGAAGCCTCGTCAAGGGAAAGATGCAGCACACCCGAAGGCAGCTGGCGCACCAGATCCACAAAGGCCCTGCCCTGCACGCCGATAAGCCCGGGCTGAGCCACTTCTGCCTGATAGCGTCCCGTAAACTCGATATTGGCATCGGTGGACATGACCGAAAGACCGCCGTCTTCCGCCTTGAGCCAGATGGAGCGCAAATACTGCGCCCCTGCCTTGGCGGGAATAATGGCAACAGCTTTCAACAGCCCTTCAATGATCTGCTCTTTATTAACAGTAAGTTTCATACATTCTTTCCTTAACTATTATTGGCAGTGTTGCTATGTTCTTATCGGCTTAAAAGCCTTGTAAAAATTGAATTTTTTGTGGAACATTCCAAGGTGTTTTTTAGTAACGCCGGTAACGGGCCAAAAGCTTTTGCCCTGATTTCCGGGGTCAGGGTGTTTTCATTTCAATCTCTGTTACCAGTTGGTGTACACTTTTGTTACTAACCATCAATTTCTTAATTTTATTAATGGCATATATGACGGTGCTGTGGTCGCGTCCACCAAAAGCACGGCCAAGTTCCGGGTAGGAAAGACCAAGCTTGCGGCGGCATATGTACATGGATACCTGCCGTGCCAGCACCAGGTCAGGTCGGCGTTTGCCGCCAAGCACGTCTTCGGGCCTCAGGTTGAGCTTTCTGGAAACCTCTCCCAGAATTTCGCGGCAGCCGGGCATTTTTTCCGCCACCCCGGTGCGCACGATATTTTCCATATCAGCCTGGGTAAGGTTATTGCCCTTCACAGCGCAATACGCCCCCACCTTGAGCATAAGACCCTGCAAAAGCCGGAACTGTGAACAGCGCTGCGCCAGAAAAAGCAGCTGCTCCCGTGTCAGCGGCAATTGCCGTTCCTTGCACATGATTTGCAGATAGCGCAGGCGGACATACAGGTCCGGCTCCATAAGTTCTACCACAAGCCCGCTTTCAAGGCGCGAACGCAGGCGTTCGTCCAGCGTTTTCAGGGCCTGCGGCTGGCCGGAGCAGGCGAATATCATGCGTGCCGCGGCCCTGCCTGTCTGTTCGCCTGTTGGCGGGGCCTCTTTCCGTGGGGAACTGTCCGGGGAGCTTTTTTGCCCGCCGGGACAACTGTCCATTATGGTTACAAGTTTGCGCTGCCAGGCGTCATGGGCGGCAAGATCTTGAATATCATCAAGAACAAGAATGTCATAGCGCAGCCAGAACAGTTCCGGTCTTCCCCACACTAGATGTTCAGAGCAAAAACGGGCGGCGCTGGAGCAGACCATGCGGGCGGGATCGGCAGTGCGGGACATCACGGATGTCATGGCCTGAAGAAGGCGGCTTTTGCCTGTGCCGCTGCGCCCGCAGACCAAAAAAGGGTTATAGGCCGTGGATGAAGTGTCGCCGGCCAGTTCTCTGGCTGTTGCCAGGGGAAAAGCGTTTTTATCGTTACAGATAAAGTCTGCGAAGGGGTCTTCCGCTTCTTCCGTTGTGTTGTCGAGGCACTCCGGTGCAGGAAAAGGGCTGACGGGCTGCGGCTGATTCCTGGCGGCAAAAGCGCCGGGCTTGGCGCTTTCATAAACTATTTGAGGTATGGAATCTTCGTGCAGGCTCGTAAAATGTTTGTGCAGCGCGTCTTCAAAGGCGGCACGCCTGTGCTGACTGAACCAGTCTGCAAAATACATGTGCGGAAAAACCACCCTCAGGGTGTTTTCCTCCTGGCGCAGGGTAAGGCTGTCCAGCCAGGTTTCTCCCGCTGTGGCCCTATTTTTCGCCAGTATTTCCCGCAACTCTTTTTTCAGCATCATATACGTGGTTCATTCGCCTTGCAGGGCGTACCCTGTGGACAAAGTATCTTCCCGCAGGTTCGGCGTGAGGCTCGGTTTTTGCGGCCCAGGCCGTATAGGAACAAGAGATACTCGTAGCATAAAAGTTGATTTCAAACAAGAGGGCCGCCATCCCTCGCAAATACTGTTTCCTGTGGATGCCTGTGGAAAACGCTGTGCCACAGCGCAGTCTTTTCGGGCGCTTCGCTTTTTTTTCAGGCTGCAGGCTGCCTTTGTTTTCTGTCCCTGGTTTGGTGACGCCATGTTTTTTTTGTATGTTTCAGGCGCATGCGCTGCAGCATGTCCGCATCCATGTGATGGAGGTGTGGGGCTGTCATTCCCCGCCTGTATGATATGAAAGGCCCGCGCAAGGGAGCATAACGGTGCAAAAGGGGCGCGGGACGGGCCTTTTACCCTTGAACTGGACAAGCTCCTTGCCCATGCGTATAAGCTCCTCATGGGATCGAAGAACAAAAGACTATGGTTGGCAGGGGTCTTGCTGTTGGCGGTGCTGGGTTTTGTCGTGGCCCGTCATGTGGGATTGCCCGGTCTTACGGCTGTCAGCGGGCCGGAATCCGTGCAGGAACAGCCTGCAGTTGCGGACAGTGAAAAAACGCAGGAACACGCCGCTCCCCAGGACGGTGCAGGCCAGCAAAACACCGAAAGCGATCCCGCAGGCGAACCGGATTCTTCCTCACCCTCCTCCCCTTCCAGTGAAGCAGCCAACGCAGACCATGCAGATACGGCCGCCGATGCGGCAGCCGATGCGGCGGATGCCGGGGCAGCGCCCGGCGAGGCCGTGGTGCGCGGAACCTTTGAAAAGGGCGATACCGTCAGCAAGGTTCTTGAAAATTCCGGCGGGCAGGGAACACAGCAGTACATCAGCGCGGCGCGTCAGGTTTTTTCCATGCGCGCTTTCCGTGAAGGGCAACCGTATGTTGTGGTTACAGATATGGAATCCGGCAAGGTTAAACGCTTTGAATACGAGATAGACAGTCATCGCCGTCTTGTGGTGGAGGGAACAGACACCCCCGCCGCCAGGGTGGAGCCTATTGAATACGTTGTGCTGCTGGACTCTGTTACGGGAACCATCAACGACAACCTGTTCCAGGCCGTGGCCGATATGGGCGAAAGCCCGCAAATGGCCCTCAAGCTGGCAGATCTTTTCGGCGCGGAAGTAAACTTTATCCGTGACCTGCAATCGGGCGACTCTTTTGCCGTGCTGGTGGAAAAACGCTATCGCGATGGTGAATACAAGGGCTACGGACGTATTCTTGCCGCCCATTTCACCAACAAGGGCAAAACCTACGAAGCCTATCTTTTTCGCAATGGCAACAGGGCCGAATACTATAACCGCAAGGGCGAAAGCCTGCGCAAGACCCTGCTACAGGCCCCTCTGGCCTTTACGCGCATTACCTCGCGCTTTACAAACAGCCGCCTGCACCCCATATTAAACTATAGGCGCGCCCACCACGGTGTGGACTATGCGGCCCCCACAGGCACTCCGGTCAAGGCCGTGGGTGACGGGCTTGTAACGCAGCGCGCCTGGGTCGGCGGCTACGGCAACCAGATTGTCATCAAGCATACTGCCGGGCTGGAATCCATGTACGCGCATCTTTCAGGTTATGCGCGCGGCCTTGCCAAAGGGCAGCGTGTGCGCCAGGGGCAGGTTATCGGTTTTGTGGGCAGTACAGGTCTGGCAACAGGGCCGCACCTGGATTTTCGCCTGCGCCAGAATGGAAAGTTCATTGACCCGGCCAAGGCCATCAACCCGCGTGGTGAGCCGGTGTCCAAAAAGGCCATGGCCGAATTTGAAAGAGCTGTAACTCTTGAACTGGCCTATCTTAACGGCGAAAAAGCTCTTTCTGAATATGAGCCGGGCAGCATAGTGCCTGAGAACCCTGTTCCCGTGCCTGAAAAGCCTGTGGAAAAGGAAAAAAGCAAACCCGCCAAAAAGGGGCGGCGCTGAAGTAACGCCGCTCTCGCAAGGAGGGCCGTCATGACGTATTTTCAGCCGCTTTCAGGACTGACGCTGATTGTGCAGAATACCCCGCCCGACACGACGGATGTCATTACGTATGTGCCGTCTGTGCTGAATGATATTACCGCCGCCATTGACCAGCTTGAATCTGCGGACAGCGCCAGCTCTTTTATGCAGACACAGTGGCGCATGGCAGCCGCCAATATGCTGGGCATCGGGGCTGTTGTGGGAGGATGGGCATAAGCCCGGTCTCTGTTTTCAAAGAATATTGTGGATAACACTGGTAGAATACGGACGAACCGTTGTGGTTTGTCCGTATTTTTTGCTTTCAGGGCATGCAGCGTTTAGAGCAATTTCACTTTGAAATTGCTCTGGCGGCTGCGTGAGCAGACGTTCGCTACGGAGGCGTAAGCGCAGTTTATCTGCGCGGTTAAACGCCGAAGTGAGCGTGCCTTAAACTTTGAGAAT
>NZ_JBAIYR010000035.1:0-13540 GCF_036763145.1 Desulfovibrio sp. 1188_IL3213
GCGCTTGCATCGCCCGCCTGTGGGACTGATTCTGCATTCGGATCGCGGCAGCCAGTATTGCAGCGCAGCCTACCAAGAAAGACTCCGCTCATACGGTCTGGTCTGCTCCATGAGCAAAAAAGGGGATTGTTACGACAACGCACCCATGGAAAGCTTCTGGGGCTTGTTGAAAAATGAGTTGGTCCATCGCAAAAGCTATCGCTCACAGGCTGAAGCCATTACGGATATAAGTGAGTATATTGAGGTTTTTTATAATCGACAAAGACGCCAGGCAGCACTTGGCTATCTCTCACCAGCGGCGTTTGTCAGAAGCAGGATGATGGAACCAAAACTGCCGATTGCCGCTTAATATGGCGTACGAAATTGACGACCTATCTCAATTCACCGGGGGTTTCCCCATATCAGATATCTCCGTCCCCCATATTAATTCCCGAACGAAAATTTTGACAAGTATGAGATTGTCGCTCATCGCTTATTGCGCGCTGCACAAAACAAGGCTAAGCCCAAAAGTAAAGAACACAAGCGATACCTTCGCCATCTTTAGCTGTTATCCGAAGCCACTGGTTTTAGGCGGTGAAGTACTCATTAAATTGGCTATAGAGATGTCCTTAAGGGATTTCAAAGAATTATAAAAAAGGAGCGATGAAATGCCAGGCTCAAGCCCTATGGTAGTTAAAATTATACGCGGAGCTCCCGGTGTTGGAAAATCGACAATAGCGCAAAAGGTTGCGTCGAAACTTTCTACCAATAAAGTGGCACATATCAGTGTAGACGCGCTACAACACTTTGATTGTCGCGCTGCGGCCAGTAAGGATAAATTAAAACTGGGGGTTTTCCACGCAGTTTTGGTAACGCGCAGTTTCATTTCTGAAGGATTTTCTGTCGTAGTTGATTATGTATTTGATGAAAATCTCGACTTTTTTATCGAAAAATTGTTTAAAAGCCATTCCCACGAGCTTGCCCCCTGTCGTGTTCAGGTTTTTTATTTGGATGCGTCCATTGAAGTACTCAAATCGCGTAACGCCTCTCGCCCTGATCCTATGCCGGAAGAAATATTGACGAAGTTGTATGATCGCATAAACAAAACTCGTGGAGTCCTTGGTTGTGAGGTCGTTTTGGATGCTGGTGCTAAGAACGCCTCACCTGGAAGCCTTGCAAAGACAATTGTATCTTGTGACAGTGGCGGCTGGACAGCTTGGGAGAGCGGTGATCAACCTTTTGCCTCCTAACTGTATAATCGCGCCCAGCTAGTGCTGTGTAACGCTTAAAGTTTCGCATACTGAACAATTAAAGAGGCCAGGGGAAATCCATTTCCCCTGGCGGGACTGGGCGGATGTCGGTCCATCTTTCATGGTGCCGAAAAAATAGATTTTTAAGCGTTACGCGGAGCCAGGACGGGATCGCGTTTACTTATACACGTCCGGAAAGCTAAAGAATCGCATGTTAATACGCTGTTCGGGCCTTTTGTCCCGACTGACATGCTTTATTTGCTTTTGATGTCAAGCCTTTTGTACTGACAAGCGCTTGAAATCACTGGGTAGCTTTTTTGTTTGCTACCCCAAGATAAAAAATGTCAAGCTGAGCAGAAAAAGAGCGATCAATATCCAAGACACTACGCTTACGAACCGGCTTGCCGGCGAAATTTATGCGAGGACAGCATTGATTGATTTGCATATACACTCTTTTTTTTCTGACGGATATTGTTCGCCGGAAATTTTTTTACAAAAAACACAACCGGGAGATATTTTATCTTTCACTGATCATAACACTCTTGCCGGTTTTTGGTCTGTAGCCAAATATGCACCAAATGGGATGTGTCTGCTACCGGGGGTCGAATTGCGCTTATTTGGGAAGCCGGACTTCTTATGGTATTTTCCAGAATATTTTTCTACAGGTGCGATTCCTGACTCTGCCCTGGACTTGTTGCATCTGATTGCCGCATCTGAATATCAATGTAACAAAAAACGCCTATCCAATAAATACAGCAGTATTATACTAGATAATGCGTGTGATCTTTATTGCCATATGTATGAATATCCGTGCGATAGACACTTTGACAATGAAGATTGGCTCAAATCTGACTATATTGCCACCTGCTTGTGGGAAAACAAAACCGTGCCCAAGAGGATGGAAATAGAAAAAAAATTTGCTAAGAACCGCAATGCGCTTCTAAGTTCAATACGCAGAGAAAACAGTGCTATTTATAAAAAATACAAGAAAAACTTCCAAAGTATTGGTGAGATATCCAATCTCGGAAGCAGTGAATTTTTAGAGTACTTTGAAGACAAAGGTGGTAGCTTGGTTTTGGCGCATCCGTTACGCGGATTCAGACGAGAGCAAAGCAGGGACAACATCAGCCCCACTTGGGAAAATTTCAGCCGATGGCTTGAGGAGTGGATCAGGGCGGGCTTGACCTGCGTCGAATGCTGTTTTGGCGACCAGAAAGAAATTGAATCCTTCCACGACCTTGATCATAAAATGCACAAGAATATTTGGAATATTCTCAAGGAAGAAGCAGAATGTAAAAGATTTTTTTTGACTCCCGGCTCGGATCTACACACTTTTTCTGAAGAAGAAACCTCAATGGGAGAATTCGATAGAGGACTACAACTTTCCACTAAAAACGCCACCGGCAAGTTTGATAATGCTGAAGATTGGTATCAAGGAATGCTTTATTTTAGTGGGCCTATTTTTTCATACCTGCCCAATTGGGTCAAGAATTTGCAAGGCAATGAAGATGTCCGCTTGTGATAAGAGTATCTCCATCGATTGGGGGCCTGTTTCCGAAGACTGGCAGAGACAGGTCGCAGCGTGTACTCATGTAGCGATCAAACCGGCAGAAAGGAACCTGTCAATAATCAAAATAGTCAAATGGACAAGGGCTATCTCCCTTGAATCCATTGAAAACATTGGGTGTCAAGAAACAGCCACCCGCAAAGCATACATTCTGTGGTGTGATAGTCGTGCTCCTGCAGAGGGAGCCAACAAACAAGAAAAATCTGCATTTTATCGTGCACAAGCAGAGCTTTTTTTAGATGCAACTCTTGTAAAAGGATACGCGGATGTTATTTTCCCCTGCGTGGGTGACAGACCATCTGATCTTGCGTTTTGTATTGATTCAATCTCTGAGCAGCTAGAATGTTCTGCAACTAAGCTCACTTGGCGTATGCGGGGCGCTTTTAGCGGTGACATCAAAGATACTTGTGCAGAATACGCGCTTATGCCTGGTAATATTTTGATTTTATCTGATTCGGGTACAGGCAAAGAGGGTGTGGCACGCCTTGTGCATAATTTGGAATTTGCCAAACAGCCTTTTGTAGGGGTTTGCCTTTCCACCATTACTGATGAGCTGTTTAGTTCTCAATTCTTTGGCATCGAAAAGGGTACCGCGACAGATGTTGGTCAAGCGGAGGGGTTTCTGGAACAAGCCAAAGGAGGAACTCTTTTTTTAGATGAAATCGCCGATATTACCCCACGAGCGCAGCAATCCCTGCTTCGTGTTCTATCCGAGCGTTCATATATCTCGCTGGGTGGACGAAAACGAAAGCATATTTCTTGCCGCATAATTAGCGCTACAAACCGGTATGATGATATCCGGAACCCCAAGATTTTTCGCCAAGATTTACGCATGCGACTGGAAGAAATACGTTTTGCAAGCAGCGATGTTGTCCAGTATGGCCCAATGCGAACCATCCCACAGGTTTCTCAGGAACTACCTTTTCTTTTTGCAGTAGAAATCGTCAACCTACTGCGCGAATGGTTGGGGCAGGACTGCCGCGTAAAGAGTATGGCACTTGCTGATGAGGCTATCATAGCGTTGATGTCTCCGGGGGTAAATTGGGACGGAAACTTTCGAGCCTTGCGGCGAATGGCTAGAAGTGCACTGCTCGAGGCAATTCGGGCTACTCAGCGTGTTGATTCCAACAATGTACTTACATCTATGCTAGAAACAAATACTCGTAAGGATATATTAAAGCAAATATTAAAAGAAAATGAGTTACAGGTAAAAAGTATTAAATCGACCTCCCAAAAAGATATTGCACGTCTGCCTGTTCCTTGGAGGAAGATAAGAGAAGTTTTATTGGACGCTGCCAGAAAAAACGAAAAAATTGACCTTCTAACAGAAAAGGGCATGCAAAGCATGCGTAAAGAACTATTGCTCACTTTGCGCAATGAATACCCCGAAAAATCTGCAAGTAAACTTGGGAAAATGCTGGGTATTCCGACTCGAATGGCCCAAAAAATACTACAGAGCGAAGACTGATAGCCAGCCGAACCAGTTTTTGCCATGTTTTCTCAAGTCATGTCCCCCCGGCAGAGCCGGGGGCTTGAAAGGCAGTGAACCGCTCAAAGCGGTTTGAATATGTGAGCCCCCAAGGGGGCGACCTACAACAAACGTAACTGGCCTACCCTTTGGTCTTCTTTTTCCTGATGCTTGATGTACTCACGCACAGAGTCTTCATCAAGCCCAACGGTTGAGACATAATAACCTCGTGTCCAGAAGTTTTCTCCCGTGAAATTTTTCCGCCTGCCGGAAAAATTGCGAGCGATATAAATGGCGCTCTTGCCTTTCATAAACCCTATTACGGAAGAAACGGACAACTTGGGAGGGATCGGATATGAGCATATGCACATGGTCTTCAAGCAAACTTTGTGAGTCCCCAGGCAAAGCCTGGGGCTTACCTATTTTTTGTTAAATAACCAGATCACGCCCGTTCGCTTCTCTAGCCTGGCCAGATGCCTATGGATTCATGATCGTTCCCCCAGTAATCTCCATACCAGTTCCTTAGACAGTGTCGTCACGAGCGCCTTTCCAGGTATCTCTGCGTCGAACTTCGCTTTTTATTCCGGTCGAGTACCATAAGAGTACACTCCCTGCATAAAAGGCTCGTTCTCCTTGATATACCAAGGAAATTCATCTCGTGACGACACTGTCTAAGAGCAACGTTTGTCAAAAACTGAAACCTTGCGAACCATATGACGCTGTGGTGTCATATAGTTCGTAGTTTTGTTCGAACTCATTAAAGATTAGGCACTACCCACGATGACTATTGGTCTAGCGTTCTAGTTTTTCCCTTTTAATTCTTGATAGATATCGATATTTAATTTCAAGCTCCCCCAAAGTTGAAAAAATGGCATGTTTTGTGCTTAGACTTGATAAGAAAAACGGACAAGGAGCAACTTTATGCAAGCAACCCAGCCTGCAAATGTTTCACCGCCGGAAGAAGCATCGGCAGTCACAGAATTTTATTTTCAGTGGCACATCACCAACAAATGTAATAAACGCTGCACCCATTGCTATCATGCAGACTATGACGCAGGCGCAGAGCTAGAGTTGCATCAGCTTTTCGATGCCGCATCGCGAATGGAACAAGCTGTTTCGGCTTGGGGACGCACCGGAGTTATGAGTCTTACCGGGGGGGAACCCTTCATGCGCCGCAAGGAGCTTTTCGCATTGATGGAACGCATGGAGAAAAATAAAATATTCAGCTATACTGACATATTAACTAATGGCTCCATGTTGACCAAAGATGATTGTCAAATTTTGGGAAGTACAACCTTTTTACGCCGGGTTCAGTTGTCACTCGAAGGATCATCGCCTGCCATTAATGATGCTATACGTGGGAAAGATTCCTTTCATTCAACCATACGTGCAATTGAAATGCTTAAGGCTCATAATGTTGAAGTTGCGGTGATGATGACGCTTTCAAGATTTAATGTGGCCGATGCACTACCACTTCTGGAAGTCTTGGCAGAACTTGAAGTGGACACATTTGCCTTTGAACGGTTTATCCCCGAGGGACAAGCGGAATCCCAAAAAGACCAGGTGCTGTCCCCCGAAGAGTTGAAAAATATTTTTTCCGCTATTCATGATTGGGGCTTTTCTCACGCTGTGCCGCGTGTGCTCATGTACCGCCCCTTGATGTGTCTGCTTGCCCCGGATTCGCCGTATGTTGGCGCCATGTGCTCCGTGGGGATCAACGCGCTTAGCATCTTGCCCGATGGGACTATCTTCCCATGTCGGCGTTTGCCAATGCCGCTGGGTAATATTTTGTCAGATTCTCTACATGATATTTGGATGCAGTCTCCAATGCTGTGGCAAGCGCGCACACCAAGTGCCATAAAAGGAAAGTGTGGTAGATGTAAATATTTACCTATTTGCCGTGGATGCAGAGCACAGGCTCTAGCCATGACAGGCGACTGGCTTGAAGAAGATCCGCAATGCTGGCTGGACACACGGGAGTGGCGATTGCCTGCCAACGTACAACTTGGTCACCCAGAAGGTACGGACATCTTTTTCGCTTATAATTCAGTTTCAGGGGAGCAGTTCGAACTTAATGAAACGGCATACGTCGCTTTACAAGCGATAAAGAGTGCCCCATCTTCGGTTAGCAATTTAGTTTATGAAATAGGTCGTAGTTTTGAGGCTGACACTGAAGAAATTGACAAGGATATTACGGAACTTTTCGGCATTTTCGCCGAAAAAGGTTTAGTGGAAAGCATCGAATAGGGCCGTCCGACCTGACCTGTTCAGGTGGCGACTGCTCATGTGGAGTCGCCCGGAACGGCAAGTGCCAAGGGTAGGTATGTCTCTACCTAGTGCTTGTTTAGGTTGGTAGTTGCCTCAAACTTTGCGCGTATCGTAAACCCAAACAAGGAGTGAACAATGAAAAAAGTTTACAAGAAACCCGAGGTAAAAGTAGTTAAAAACAACACGTTGGTGCTTAAGCAAATCGATCGGCATCCGGGTAAAATCGCATGTCGTCAGTGCTCAAGCTGCCATGGCTGTCGTTAACATCGGATTAGGCTCGGCCAAAACTGCCTGACTTTTTGGAGCCGGGAGATACCAGAGCCAAAAGATGGAGTAGTAAAATCATTGCGCTCGGAATTTTTTGAGAATGTATACGCCGGGCGCAATGATTTTATACGAGTGATACCATGAGTAGTCAAAAAAAAACAAACATTGTATTTGCCTCTACAAAAGAAATACTGAATCAAATAGTTTCTGATTTTATGCAGCGCGGGCTGCCAGTGCGCCGTCTGTCTCCCCTGGTCGCGTTGCTCATTTGGGGCAACGCCTGGGAGGGAGACTCCGAATTATGTAAAAACGTATGCAGTTATTTGTTGCAAAACCGCCGCCCTGACGGCGGATGGGTGGATTGTGAAGACACCGCCTGGAGCCTGTTTGTCCTTGATTACTTTTATCAACAGGCTTCATCCTGTTGTCTGGAAAAAACTCGCAACTGGTTGCTCGAAGAACGCTCTGGGCAAGGATGGGGCTATGCCCGCCGCGACAACCCCAACATTCCAATCAGCGCCCTGGTAAGAATTTGTTGCCCTCTGTTGGCAGACGATCCTTCCGCTACTTGGTTGCGCCGGACATGGGAGCAAGATTTACAGTCTAAATATCAGCTTTCTTACAAGGCCGCCTGGTTCCTTTTGGGGCGCGGTGACACCGAAGAAGATAGAACTCTTGCGTTAAGAACCCTCCGCCATCTTGAACAAGACCAGCGCAAAGACGGAGGCTGGGGGCCATGGCGCGAGCATTATGCTCCCACAGATTGTTTCGCCACTGGGATTATTCTTTCTGCCTTGGGGCGCGAGCCTCTGGCCGAGGGTTCCCAAGGGGAGGCAATGGCCACAAAGGCAATAAAATGGGCCCAAAAAATATGCAATGAAAGCGGGTTGTTTCCTACGCACTACATTGAATTAAACTCTGCCTGGATGCTAAATGGGCTACTTTCTTGCTCCTCACGCTGGCAACTATAACGCGAGAGTGTCAACTCGTAACGCAAAGAGAAGCTTATGCCCGCATTTGTTGGAAAAATAGGGAGTGTTCAATCTCCTGAAGCAGTGCGCCGTTTGGCATGTGCCCTGCCCAGAGGGAACGATTTCGACCCGTTGCTGGAGCTGCGTAGGACCGGGTGTCATATAATTAGTACATCGCTACCTGGTAATTTTTCTGCATTGGAAGAGGAACTGCCTTTTGTGTTGATCAATGGTGAGGTTGACGGTGCCTCCTGCTTTACCATTTCCAACTCGGATTTTGATATTTGGCCCGACAATGTTCCCTCTTCGGCAAAGAAGCTCTTTTCCGCAGTGGTAGTGGGTTCAGGTAACCGGCCACGTGTTCGTCTCTTGCGTGATCGTTTTGGCAGCAAGCCCTTGTATTTTGTTTTTTTTGAAAGTGATTTTTATTTTGCAACGGCGTTGCCGCCTCTGCTGGCAATATCGTCTTCACTGCGGCGTCCAGATGACGCTGTCTGCTCGTCTTTTGCTACCTTTGGGTGCAATGTGCTGGAAGGACGTAGCCCTTTTTCAGCAATTCACTCGGTGCCCGCCGGGGCTGTAATCGAAGTCGAAAGTGGTGGCAACATAATTAAAAAATATTCTCCCTATCGTCTTGCTGTGCCGGAATCAGGAAAAGGTCTTCGTTTAAATGATAAGGAATTAGACGAGGCCTTGCGGCCCCTTTTGTCCGATGCGGTGCTTCATCTCCGCACTGCTGACAAAAATATCCGGTCTGGCCTATTTTTTTCGGGTGGCTTAGATTCTACGATCCTATTAGCCCTGAATGGTATCAAAGATTCAAATTTTTTATTGCTCACCCAAGGAGCCTCGCCAAATGAGAAAAACGATGCGCGAATGACTGATGATTTCGCCATGGCTTTGGAGTTTGCCACCTCGCACGAACTATTTTTGCAGCAATGCCTCTTAACACCGGAACAATTGGAAAGGGACATTGTAGATTATATCTGGCACGCGGCCCTGCCCATGTATTCTGGTAGTTTTGACCTTTTAGGCGGAGTCGCCTTTCATAGCCTTTGCCGTCAGGCCTCTGCCATGGTTGATAGAATATATTGTGGAGAAGGTGCTGACGAGTTGTTTATGGGCTACAATCGTCATCATATTGATATAGAGGCGTTAAGGCTATCCCTGCTGAGTGACAAAAATAACCTTCACCCTGAACTACAAGAGTGGATGGATACCCAAGGAGTCTGCGATAGCCCACAACATACCGCCACCACGTTGCGCAGAATAATGCTGACATTCGGCTTGAGCGAATATCATTTTCCCAGTGTGGAGGCGTCAGCTGCGGCTTTTAACTTGAAAGTTCGAACACCATATATTCATGAACCCCTTTGGGACTTTGTTGTCGCACTGGATGACAGTATGTTTATCGATAGGCTGGCATCGCCTCCATGGACAAAACTACCCCTACGGCGGTTGCTGCGTAATCTTTTTCCGATTGATGACAAGAGTGTCGCCAAGATCAGTACAAGGCGCAAACGCGCCATGAGCGAAGCCGCAAATTTTGTTGTTTCTTCACTTGTGCATACGCACTGTGGAGCGTTGGCTGATTTGGACAACTTTGCGGATTTAATCAGAAAGGTTTATTATAAGATCCACATCAACCCTGGATTTTCATCTCGGCCAAACCTAAGTTTGAAGGAACTGTTGAGATGATTCGCGTCCTGCTCATTGGAAAATACCCTCCTCTGCAAGGAGGAATCGCGGCCAAAGCCTGGAGTTTAAGCAGGCGCATGGCCCAATATGATATTTTCTTTGATGTGGTTGGGATTGTTCCGCCGGAAAATTACAGCACCCCGCTTCCGCCGCCTGCAAGCGGCAAGACCATTTTTGTGCCTCTATGCGATAAAAATCTCCCGTGGACTGTGCCTGGTGGAGACATGCTTACAGAGCGGATCGTTTCAGCGGCCCTGGAATTGGCCCAACGGGAAAAATACGACCTGGTTGAGGTCAACTATTTGGCTCCATACGGCCTTGCGGCGGCTCTGGTTGCTGAAATACTTGGCCTACCTCTTTTGCTGCGCCATGCTGGAAGTGATATTGCAAAGTTATTGAACTATCCCTCGACAAAACTTGCCATGCACCAGTTATTGCACGCCGCCAAATGCATAGTCACTCATGTGGACAACCCACTCTTCACGTTTTTTCCAGATATTCCACTTTCCCGATTTCAAATCTACCCACGATACCAGGCTGATCCCGCTATTTTTTTTCCATCAGACAAGCCTGATGACGCACTCTCTCGGTTTTCTTTGTTATGCGTTGGCAAGTTCAATTACCACTGGAAATTACGGGGAATCGATCTGGCGGCACATGCACTTGAAAAACTACCTAATTGGCGTTTGATGTCCATAGGTAGTGGAAATGCTTTCCTGCAGGCTCGTCAAGAGTTGGAAAAAATTGGTTTGGGCCAGCGTCTGACTTTTTCCAATTTTATAGCCCCGCATAAAATGGGAGAATTGCTCCAGACAGTGGATGCTGTTTGGGGTTTTGTACGGCCTGGTGGCGTTGAAGATGTCAGCAATATCTGGTGGGAGGCCGCAGCGTCTGCTCGCCCCATATTGTCCAATGCCAGCTTGAGCTTGCCTTCGGAGTGTCAACGACTTCGTAATGTAGTTTACCAGATTAAGGATGAAGCAAGCTCTGTCGCTTCAGCATTAAATAAAATAGCAAACACGTTAAATAAAGGGCGAGCCGAAGCTTGGCGAACGACCGCAACCAACCTGGCTCAAGAGTACCAAGGCTATCTTGATACCCAGGCGTCTATCTATAGAAATTTGGTTAAACCATGAACAAAAATACCCCCCTCTCTTTTGCTTCTATCGACTGCCCAGCAGTGATGCTGGCAATACCTCCGTATAGATCGAATATCCACGCTTTATTCCCAGGCATCGCTTTTCTTTCTGGCTCGTTAAAAGCTGCCGGTTGCCGCGTTGCTGTGTTTGATGGGGATGTTGCTTCTTTTGTTGAAGAGGAAACAGGACTTGGCACCGAACAAATGTTGTCTGAGTTCATCCATCTTTTTTCCCCAACATTGGTAGGGGTATATGTGAATACCCCCAATTATAAAGCCAGTCTTCATTTGGCCCGAAAAATAAAAGAATTAACAGATACTCCGTTGGTGGCTGGCGGGCCTCATGCAAGCTTGGCAGGGCAAAGCATACTACATCATCATCTTGAATTTGATGCAGTTTTAGCAGGAGAGGCTGAACAGACGCTGCCAGAACTGGCTTGGGCGATTCAGGCCGGGGTAAAAATTCACGATATCGGACAATACCTGGAAAAGATTTTGCCCCCAGAAAAGCCCGGTACGGGACCGTCATCAACTGTGTTGTTTCGTCACAACGACGTTTTGTGTCGCAAGTCTTTTGCAGGCCCTTCGTTGGACAAAATTGCCTGCCCGGATCGCGATGCTTTGCTAAACCCTCCGTATGAACCCTTGGCTAGGTTGGCAAGAGTAGTGTATGGAAAAAATTTTTTCCATACTTTCCCGGCTTTTGAAGGACGCGATGTTATTACAACACATAGCTCGCGCGGATGTTTTGGCGATTGTTCTTTTTGCGCGCCGACAGCGCTGAACCGTGATGGGGTTCTTGGCTCACCCTGTCGCCGCCTGCGTCCCCCCGAAAAAATAGCTGAAGAATTGGAAGAGGCGCGCCGCCTTGGATTTACCGCTTGGTACTTTGACGAGCCAGCTTTTCCGCTTGCTGAGCCGGGAAAATGGGGAGAGGATGTGTGCTCCTTGTTGGAGAATATGAACGCACCTTGGGGTTGCGTGGCCAGATTTGATGAAGTTTTGGCAACTGATATGGAGGCTTGGGCCAAGGCAGGGCTTCGCTATCTGTACGTTGGGCTTGAGACGCCCAATAAGAAATTGCAGCATAAACTGGGGAAAGATGTCGACCCTTTTCTCGCTGCCTCTACCTCAGACTACCTGTACTCCTTGGGTATCCAGTGTGATTTCTCGGTCTTTTTTGGAATGCCCGGAGAAACGTCAGAGTCAATCGACTGGTCAATCAATTGGCTCAACGAGCATTTTCCGCGAGGGAATGTTTTTTTTTCCTTGGCAGCATTTTGGCCGGGCACCTCTTGGTCTTTTAACGCCGGGCTGAGGCCGGAATGTTGGGAACCCGAATGTTCCAGTATCACAACCCCACCATCGCATTTAGTTTGGTACCCTGAAGAAACGCCTTTTATTGATCGCTTTTTCTCCAACGGAACTGGAACATATCATCCTTCTCTATTGACCATTGAAAATGCTTTACGAATTCGTGAGAAAATCGAAGCGTCCGGGCTGCGAAGGCGTTTTTCTACCATCTCCAGACGCGCCAAAGTATGAGTTGTTATGAAAACAAGGCATCTTATACCGCAATCGCCAAACCAAAATACACGAATGCTGACTCCGTCGAACCCAGATGATGTCATGATTGATATTACTGGAGTTTGCAACTACCAATGCTCTTTCTGCTATCAACCCCACGAACAAAAGTTTCGCGGTCATGCCTCATTTTCACATTTGCTGGCCCTGATTGAAGCACTCAGGAGATGGGGCGTAAAAGAAGTTCTTTACTTGGGTGGTGAGCCGACCCTTTTTCCCTGGCTGGCAGAACTGCTGCGTTTCGGGCACGACTTCGGCTTGCGCCAGCGGATGATAACAAATGGAGGAGTCAGTTTAGACAAAACTGTTCTCCGGCAACTCCAGTATTGCGCTGTGGAGGTAGGCGTTTCTTTTCACGGAGGGCAGGCGTCAAAGCATGATGCGATAACCGGCGTACCAAAATCTTTCAATAAGGCAGTAAACACAGTAAGAACACTTGAAAGCTGTGGAATCTCGTGGTGGATTCAATATTCCCATATAAATAACGCAACAAATGGTTTGAATCTCCTGGTCGACTTCTTGGCGCAAAAAGGGCTTCGCCCTCCTTTTATTGATGTTAATCGTTTGGTGACTCGCGGCGATAATAAAAAAGCGACTGGAATGCCCACCGAAGAAGAATGGTGGCTTTTTCTATCCCAATTTCCTGACTGGGTTGACACTGGCCTGCCATTGCGCGTGGAAGCTCACCCTCATTGCTGGATTATTAAAAATGGATATGAAAACGGTTGGTCTCCAGAGCGAATAAAGAAGCTACTTGCATGTATCCGCCCCTGTTCGATGGGATTTACCCAATGGGCCTTTTCCCAAGACGGACAACCCAAATCATGCCCTCTTGTAGAAGCAGATGTTTTACAACCATACATGCCGCCAACGTTGTCTGCGTTGCAGCAGCGCTGGGAGAGCGATCCTTCACTTATGCGCCGTAGGAGTTTTATTTTTTTAAAAAATTCATGTTTGAGTAAAGAGTCCCTTTGGCATTGTCCGCTTTTTTATGATTGTTTAGGAGGATGCCGTTCCACAGGCAAAACTGATTGCACCCATGATCCACTAACATGTGGATATAATAACGAATTCTCTACATACTGACGCTGGGGACTTTGAACACCTAAAATTGACAAATAGTAATGACGTTGCATAACTCTTTATAACCATAAACTGAGATAGGTCGTCAATTTCGTACGCCATATTAAGCGGCAATCGGCAGTTTTGGTTCCATGGTAATCATCCCCTTTTTTGCTCATGGAGCAGACCAGACCGTATGAGCGGAGTCTTTCTTGGTAGGCTGCGCTGCAATACTGGCTGCCGCGATCCGAATGCAGAATCAGTCCCACAGGCGGGCGATGCAAGCGC
>NZ_JBAIYR010000036.1:0-12927 GCF_036763145.1 Desulfovibrio sp. 1188_IL3213
GGCCGCGGGCCGTGGCGGAGCGGGCGCAACGGGTCTGCCGGACCGTGCCGCGTTGTTGATAGAGGCCTTTCTGGCCTGGATGACCGTGCAGAAAGGGGCCTCGGAGGCCACCCGAAAAGCCTATGCTGTGGATCTTGCACAGCTTGCGGAGTTTTTGCGCAGCCAGGATATTGATCTGGGGCAGCCGCAAACCGTGACCCGTCGGCACATACAGGCTTTTCTTGCATGGCTGTTTCGCAAGGGCGAGGCCAAAAGCTCAATGGCGCGCAAGCTGGCTGCGGCGCGTTCGTTTTTTCGTTTTCAGATGCGCGGAGGCAGGGTGACGGAAAATGTCGCGGCCCAGGTGCGTAATCCCCGTCAGGAAAAACGCCACCCCCGTGCCCTTAATGTCGATGAAACCTTCGCCCTGCTGGACTCGGCATCTGGGCCGGGAGGCAAGAACGGGCCGGTGACCGGAAGCGCCGAAGAAGAACGCATCCTTTGCCGCGATCTTGCCCTGGCGGAATTGCTTTATGGATCGGGTTTGCGCATTTCCGAGGCATTGAGCCTGGATGTGGACGATGTGCAACTGTCTTCGCGTGTATTGCGCGTTATGGGCAAAGGATCAAAGGAAAGGCTGGCTCCTCTTTCAGACACATCTTTTGCCGGTCTGAAGACCTGGCTCGAAGAGCGCCCCTTGCTGGCCTTGCCCCACGAGCCTGCCCTGTTTGTGGGCAGCCGGGGAGCGCGCCTGAACAGAAGGGAGGCCGCCCGCATTGTGGAGCGCCTGTGCCGCAGGGCGGGGCTGGCCTTTACGGTGTCGCCCCACAGCCTGCGCCATTCGTTCGCCACCCACCTGCTGGAGGCTGGCGCCGATATGCGAAGTGTGCAAGAGTTGCTGGGACATCAAAGGCTTACTACAACTCAGCGGTATACGCAGGTAAGCCTTGAAAGTCTGATGCAAGTCTATGATCAGGCGCATCCCAAGTCAGGTAAAAGGTAAAAAAATCACGAGCATATTTTTGTCCTGTTAATTAAACGAGTTCAGGTTTATTTGATGCTGTGGTGACCGTTTCATGTCAGGAAATTTTCCCCAAGCCTCTTGGCATGAACCGGACTTTGTGCTAAAGAGTACAAATCGGTCAAAACGAACCGCATACCTGAACCATACCGGAAGGAGAGACAGTCATGTCCGCATTAGTTCTTGGTCACATGAATCCTGATACCGACAGCATCATCTCAGCCATTGTTGCCGCCGACCTGTACAGCAAGCGCGGTATGGACGTCACCGCGGTTGCCCAGGGCGCGCCCACCCCCGAAACGGAATTTGTGCTGAAAAAATTCGGCATTGCCGCCCCCCAGATTGTGGACGACGTGGCAGGCAAAGACGTGTATCTGGTGGACTATTCCGACCTGGCCCAGGCCCCCAAGGGTATGGATTCCGCCACGGTTCTTGGTATTGTTGACCACCACAAGCTTGGTGACGTGACCACCTCCGCGCCGCTGGAAGCCTGGATCTGGCCCGTAGGCTGCACCAATACCGTTCTGAAGAGCATGTATGATTTCTACGGTATAGAGATCCCCAAAAATCTCGCCGGGGCCATGCTGTGCGCCATTTTGTCCGATACGGTCATCTTCAAGTCGCCCACCTGTACCCCTGCTGACAAAAAAGCCGTTGAAGAACTGGCAAAAATTGCGGGCGTGAGCGACGTCGTGGCTCTGGGCATGGAAATGTTCAAGGTCAAGAGCGCCGTTGAAGGCGCCCCCATGAAAGACCTTGTTTTCCGCGACTACAAAGATTTTGACATGAACGGCAACAAGGTGGGCATCGGCCAGCTTGAAGTGGTTGACCTTTCCATCCTTGAGCCTGTGAAGGCCGGCCTGCAGGCCGAAATTGAAAAGGTCAAGGGCGAAGGCCGCCACAGCGTCTTCCTGCTGCTGACCGACATCATGAAAGAAGGCTCGGAAATGCTTATTGTTTCCGATGACCCCTCTGTGGTGGAAAAAGCTTTTGGCGTCAAGCCCGAAGGCGCCTCTGTGTGGCTGCCCGGCGTCATGAGCCGCAAAAAGCAGGTCGTGCCGAACTTTGAAAAGGCTTTCAAGTAAGCACTGCCCGTCATATCTCAACAGGCCCCGGCGCTTTGCGCCGGGGCCTGTTGTTTTTTGAATTTCGAAAAGTTGCAATGAAATACCCGTGCTGACCTGCGCGCGCATAAAAGGTGTATGGAACCTCCGAGGCGGGCGTCTTCTCCCCGCATTCGTCAGAGCAATTTCAAAGTGAAATACCTCTAATGGCCTACCCAGATAAGCAGGGCAAGCATGCCCAGACAGCCAACAAGCACCACATATGCCTGACGGGTGCGCAGGGAAAGGACCGCGCCCATCAGCGCCGCCACATAAAGGGCAGACCATGTCACCGCCCGCAGGGCGGGCAGGGCCTGATGATTCTGCAATGTGTGCAGCAAGGAAAATATCAGGGCAAAGCAGAGACCATACAGGCAGACCTGCCAAAAAGCCCTGCGCAGGGAGGAATAGCAGAGCGCTGCGCCGGGCGAGGTTCCTCCGTGTTTGCCCGCACACCATATCTCTACCTTGTCCACCGTGGCGTTTTGCCAGATGCGCTGGCGTTGTTCGCAAAAGGCAGCCAGATAGGCGGCGGGCATGCAAAGGATCAGGGGAATAAGCAGACTGCCGGGCTGCGTCAGACCAAAATATTTGCACAAGGGGAAGAGCAATAAAAAACTCAGGTTCCCGTAAGGAGGGACAACGCTGCCCAGTTCGAGCGCGTCCAGCCAGAGAAGTTCAAATATGATGCCCAGAGGCAGGGCCAGACTCCAGTCCGAGGTAATAAAGCCGGCAATGAGGGCAAGGCAGATGGGGCGGTCAACAAGGCCGATTATACAGGAAGAGCGCGCTGCCCCTGCCAGGGCAAAAAAAAAGCGTAAGGCGCTCCTATTGCGGTCATTTCATATAAACTGCTCATGGGAACCCCTTACGTTTTCTGTCGGTACGCTGCGGAAATCCAACTGCACCAGATGCTGCTGCATGGAGCGCAGGTCTTCCCTGTCCTCGGCCGACAAGGCCACATGTGGCAGCACCTGCGTTTTTTCAGGGCCGTAATGCAGATTGCCGATATTGAGCGTTTCCATAATCACCCCTGCGTCATTGGCGCGGCGGGCATCACGGCAATTGCCGAAAAGCACGAAACTGTCTTCGCCGCAGGCGTCAAGGGTGACGGCCAGATGGTCCACGGGAATGAAGTGGGTCAGAATACGCTGCGGCACGGCAAGTTCAATGATCTGCTGGCGCAATATGTCTGCCGCCAGTTCGTCATTGGCAACCACCAGATGCCTCGCGCCGGTATGGGGCAGCCATGCCTCAATAACCTGCCCGTGTACCAGGCGATTGTCCACGCGAAACCACATACTAACTTTCGCTTTTAGTTCGCGTCTTGTTACGCAGCATGTTTCCGGCAACCACAATGCCCTTGGAACCGGCCTCGCCCGCAAGTTGGGCGAGTTCCTCAAGGCTTTTTTCGCGAGCGCTGAAAACCTTGAGCAACATTGGCAGGTTGGCCCCGGTTACCACTTCGACCTTGTGGGTCGCCAGCAGGGAAAGGGCCAGGTTGGTGGGGGTTCCACCAAACATGTCGGTAAGGATGATGACGCCCGCGCCCTTGTCCAGCCGCTGGGCGGCATCATTGAGCCGCCGCACGGTTTCGGCAACTTCCTGTCCCACATCCACGCTGATAGAACTGCAGTCGCTCTGCGGGCCAAGGATGAATTCGGCGGTGCGCAGCATGGCCGAGCCGTAATCGGCATGAGCGACAACAATAATTCCCACCTGCGTCTTCTTGCTTTCGTCCTTCATGGCGTTCCTCTTGGCGCAGAGTCTGCCAATTTTTTCAGCCAAGTTCAAGGTGTCGGTGTTCCAGAGTTACCGGATAATCAGCCTGCCGCAGGGCCAGGGTCACCTCTTCGGCCATGGCGACCGAGCGGTGGCGGCCGCCCGTACAGCCCACGGCAATGGTAACGCGGTAGCGGCCTTCAGTCTCCATCAGCGGCAGAATGAACAGCAGCAGGTCTATGAGTTTGACGCAAAATTCGCGCGCGTGGGGTTGTTCAAAAACATATTGCGCCACTTCTCTGTCTTTGCCGCACATGGGCCGCAGCTCTTCCACAAAATAGGGATTGGTGAGAAAACGCAGGTCAAAAACAAAATCTGCCTCACGCGGGACGCCGTATTTGAAACCAAAAGAAATAACGTTGACCCTGATGGCCCGCAGCTTGCTTTTGCTGTCGCTCCAGCGCTTTTGTATGGCGCGGCGCAGGTCGTGAATGGAAAAACGCGAGGTATCAATAACCAGGTCGGCCATTTCGCGCAGGGGGCTCAGGCTGTTACGTTCCGACAACAGCGAAGCCTCAAGGCCCATGCCTTCACGTTCCAGAGGGTGCGGGCGACGGGTTGTGGCGTAGCGACGTATAAGTTCCTGCGCGTCGCACTCCATAAAAAGAAGCATGGGCCGTATGTTTACGGCTGCAAGGTCGGACAGGGCTTCGTTGATTTCATCCAGAAAGTTGCTTTGCCGCAGGTCCATGCCAAGGGCGATGCCTTTGAAATGGCTCATGGAGGGGCGGGACATCATGTCCACCATTTCAGGGGCAAGGCTTGCGGGCAGGCCGTCCACCACAAAATGGCCCATGTCTTCAAAAACCTTGAGGGCCGTACTTTTGCCCGCACCGGAAAGGCCGGTGACAATGCACACGGCTACGGGCGGCCCGGCGGCAACGGTTTCAATCACCGGCCCTTCGGGGCGCTGATGTGCGGCGGTGCTCATGGTTCCCCCTGAAATTCCCGGGCCGCCCAGGCAACGGTGTTTTTGGGCGGCCCGGAACAGGCGTGTTATAAAACAGGGTCAATCAGCGCATAACCGCTTGTGCGGGTGCGGTATACGACGTTGATGCGACCGTTTTCAGCGTTAAAAAAGACCAGAAACTCACTGCCGATAGAGTCAAGCTGCATGAGAGCCTCGTCAAGGTGCAGGGGCTTGGCCGCCAGGCGGTCTGTGCCTTCCACAGGTTGCGGGGCTTCGGCTTCTGCCTCGATATTGTATGTGTACACATCAACATCGGCGCTGCGCGCCTGACGGCGCTGGGTTTTGACCCGTGAAACCTGACGCTTGATCTGAGCTTCGACCTTGTCTGTCACAAGGTCAATGGCAGCGTACATGTCGGTGGTCTGTTCAGTGGCGTTGATGTGCAGCCCTTCCCCCACAACGGTAACTTCGCAGCGGTGGCGGAATTTATCTACGGTCAGCACGACGGTAACTTCAAGACCGGCGGACTTGCCGAAAAAACGCCCAAGCTTTTCCATGCGGCGGCGGGCATATTTTTTAAGATGGTCGGAGGCTTCAAAGTTTTTGAAGGCAAAAGAGATATTCATATAATCCTCCTTGTGATGGCGGTTTCCGGCATGGCAACCGCGAGGCCCCGCCCTTGGGCGGGCAGCGAAAAGCGACGGTGTAAGCCTTTTTCGCAATCTTGCGCGTCATGTGCCTTTGCGGCGGCAGGAACCGGGGTTCCGGGACGCGGCGGAAAGATCAGAAATGCTCCTTGCGCCTGGAGGATGAGGGTATGTCAAGGGCAGTACGGTATTTAGCCACGGTTCGCCGGGCAATATTGACCTTGAGGCGTTCCTTGAGCATTTCGCCGATGCGTTCATCGCTGAGGGGCGACTTTGTGTCTTCATCAGCAATGAATTTTTTAATGAGGGCTTTGACGCTTTCAGAGCCGACCTGGCTTCCGTCATCAAGTTCAAGCCCGCTGTTGAAGAAAAATTTGAGTTCGAAAATGCCATGTGGCGTAGCCACGTATTTATTGGTGGTGATGCGGCTTACCGTAGACTCGTGCATGCTGATGTCGTCGGCAATGTCCTTGAGAATAAGGGGGGCAAGCCGTGTGACGCCTTCTTCAAAAAAGGGCTGCTGATGCCGCACGATGCTTTCCATTACCTTGTACAGCGTGCGCTGGCGCTGGTACAGACTTTTGATCAGCCATGTGGCCGCGCGCATTTTTTCCGTACAGTATTCTTTTTCCTTATCCGAAGCGGCACCCATGTCCATCTGGGTCAGGTTGGAAAGCTGCAGTTGCGGCAGGCCGTCTTCATTGAGCAGGATGATAAACTCACCACCCATTTTGTACACGAAGACATCCGGGCTTACATAGGCCGGTTCGCCGCCGCCGAAGCTGGCTCCGGGCAGGGGATCAAGGCTCTGGATGATGTCGAGGTATTCCTTCAGCTCATCCATGTCCAGCCTGAACTTGCGCAGCAGGGGCTTGTAGCGCTTGGCTTCAAGGTCTTCAAGGTGCGCGTTCACAAGCTCAAGCAAAATGGGATCGCGGTCGTACCTGAGGCTTTTGATCTGCACCAGCAGGCACTCGCGGGCGTCGCGGGCGGCCACGCCCACGGGGTCAAACATCTGCACCCGTTCAAGCACGTCCAGAGCCTCGGCCGGTTCCGCCTGGGCCATCTGGGCCACTTCCTCAATGCTGGCTTGCAGGTAGCCCGCGGAAGAGAGGTTGCCGATGATCACTTCGCCAATATCTTTCTGGGCATCGGTAAGGGATGAAAGGCGGAGCTGCCAGAGCAGATGCCCTTCAAGGGTAGGTTTGGCGGAGTAGCGGGCTTCGAGGGGGGAGATGTCTTCTGCGGATTCAAATTCGCGTGGCTGCACAAGGCGGGGGGTACTGGCGAATTCTCCGAGGTAATCCTCCCAGTCGGCATCCTTTGCCAGTTCCTTGTCGTAAGCTTCTTCCGCGCTGTTTTCCCGCCGGTCGTCCACATGATCCGGAGACGGATCGTCCCCGTGCGATTCTTCAAGAAAAGGATTTTCCAGCATCTCCTGCTGCACGGTCTCCAGAAGCTCCAGACGCGAGAGCTGAAGCAGCTTGATGGCCTGCTGTAGTTGCGGGGTCATCACCAGCTGCTGAGCCAGTTTCAATTGCTGTCGAAGTTCCAGTGCCATGTGCGTTTTCCGCCTTGAAAAATCCTGAAGCCTTATACTTGTGGTTACAAGTAGTGTGCCATAGTGGCAAAAATTACGCAATAGCCAGAGGTTGCACTATCAAAAGTCAGAAAGCTCGGTTAGAGCAATTTCACTTTGAAATTGCTCTGGCGGCTGCGTAAGCAGACGTTCGCTACGGAGGCGTAAGCGCAGTTTATCTGCGCGGTTAAACGCCGAAGTGAGCGTGCCTTAAACTTTGAGAATGTACATTCTCAAAGTTAATCTGCTCTAGTTGGATCAAAGTTTGCCTGGCGGGACGGTGACTTTGGCTTGAGCGCAGCAATGCCGGGAAGATTTTTGAAAATACAATGTTTCCACTTTGTTGTACCGTGGTGGGTTTGTCATAAAATGAAAGCGCGGGCCAGAGGCCCGCGCGAAGATATGCAAACATGGGAGAAGGGGTTTTGCCTCTTGCCCTGCGCCGAGGATCAGACTTTGGCGTGCTTTTTGGCCGCGCCGATGAACTCCCTGAACAGCGGATGGGCATTCATGGGGCGGGATTTGAATTCGGGGTGGAACTGGCAGCCCAGGAACCAGGGGTGTTCCGGCAGCTCTACAATTTCCACCAGGGAGCCGTCGGGCGAGGTTCCGCTGAAGATCATGCCTTTTTCCGCCAGGGCTTCCTTGAATTCATTGTTGAACTCATAGCGGTGGCGGTGGCGCTCTTCAACCAGATCGGTTTTGTACGCCTCAAAGGCGCGCGACTCGGGCATGACCTTGCAGGGGTAGGAGCCAAGGCGCATGGTGCCGCCCTTGTCGCTGCCAGCGTCGCGTTTTTCCACGTTTCTGGTGCGGAAGTCGTACCATTCGGTCATGAGGTAAATGACCTTGTGCTTGGAACGGTGGTCAAATTCTTCGGAGTTGGCGTCGGCCATTTCCGCCATATGACGGGCAAATTCGATAACCGCGCACTGCATGCCGAGACAGATGCCGAAAAACGGTATGCTGTTTTCACGCGCATAGCGGATGGCCGCGATTTTGCCTTCCACGCCGCGATAGCCGAAGCCGCCGGGGACCAGAATGCCGTCGCAGCCCTTGAAGTGTTCGGCCGCGTTGGCGTCGTCCACATTTTCAGAGTTGACGTAGCGCAGGTCTACCTGAACCCGGTTGGCGACGCCGCCGTGAATGAGGGCTTCGTGCAGGCTCTTGTAGGCTTCTTTAAGGTCCACATACTTGCCCACGATGGCGACGGTAACCTTGCCCTGCGGGTTGTCGCTGTCGCTCACAAGCTTTTCCCAGGCGTCAAGCTGGGCGTTGCGTGCGGGCAGGCGCAGCATGATGGCGACTTTTTGATCAAAGCCTTCCGCATAGAACTTAAGCGGCACTTCGTAGATATTGTTCACGTCCACCGACGAGAACACGGCGTCCTGATCAACGTTGCAGAACAGGGCGATCTTGCGGCGCAGTTCTTCAGGAATGCTTTGCTCGCAGCGGCAAAGGATAATGTCGGGCTGGATGCCGATGGAAAGCAGTTCCTTAACGCTGTGCTGGGTGGGCTTGGTCTTGTGCTCACCGGCACTGCGCAGGTAGGGAACCAGGGTCAGGTGGATGTTGAGGCAGTTGTCGCGTCCCAGTTCGGAGCGCAACTGGCGTATGGCCTCAAGAAAGGGCAGACCCTCGATGTCGCCCACAGTGCCGCCTATCTCGATGATGGCAACGTCCGGCGCGTCTTCGCCTTCGGCCAGAGAGAGCACCACGCCCTTGATTTCGTCCGTAATGTGGGGGATGACCTGCACAGTGGCCCCCAGGTAATCGCCGTGCCGTTCCTTGGCGATAACCTGGTTATAGATGGCCCCCGATGTGGTATTGTTTTTCCGCGACATGGGTACGTTGAGATAACGCTCGTAATGGCCCAGGTCCAGGTCGGTTTCGGCCCCGTCGTCAGTGACGAAAACCTCACCATGCTGAAAAGGATTCATGGTGCCGGGGTCAACGTTAATATAGGGGTCGAGTTTCTGTATCGTTACCGTAAGGCCACGGGTTTGCAGCAGCGCGCCCAGCGAGGCGGCCGCCAGGCCCTTGCCCAAGGATGACAGAACTCCGCCCGTCACAAAGATAAACTTAGTTTTCATGGCCTCCACCTTGATTCTTGATCGCTTTTTAGCACAACCCAAGTTCATAGCCCAAAATGATTTTTTTGGCTAGCATTGACTATCGAAAACAAGGTAAGTAGTGTGATATTCCCTCTTCAGCGTGCGCGGGTCGACCTTGCTTTACCGGCGGCTCTTGGGGTGCGGGCTCATTGCGGCCCACGGGCCGCGCGTTGCGCGCCTGGTACGCACTTGCCCGCACACTGAAAGATCTGCTGCAAGCCAAGGAGGCTTTACCCGCATGGGCACGGTCAATACACTGGTCATCACCGGTTACGGAACAAATTCTCATCTGGAAACGGCCCACGCCGCCCGTCTTGCTGGTGCAGACAGGGCTGACGTGGTTCACTTTTCAGACATTGTAGCGGCCAAGGTGCGTCTGGCTGACTACCATTTTCTGGTTTTTCCCGGCGGCTTTCTGGATGGTGATGATCTGGGGGCGGCTCAGGCCGCGGTAATGCGCTGGCGCTACCTGAAGGATGCGCAGGGCGTTCCCCTGCTGCAGAGTTTGCGCGACTTTCTGGATGAGGGCAAGCTCATTCTGGGAATTTGTAACGGCTTTCAGCTTCTGGCGAAACTGGGGCTGCTGCCCGCCTTTGGCGGCGTGCGTTTTGAGCGCCAGGTTTCACTGGGGCATAACGATTCCGCCCGCTATGAAGACCGGTGGGTTCACCTTTTGCCCAACGCCAAAAGCCCCTGTGTTTTCACAAAAGACATGCCCATGCTGTGCATGCCTGTGCGTCACGGCGAAGGCAAGCTTGTGCCGCGCGATGAAGAATGCCTGCAGCGCTTGCAGGAGGAAAATCTTATCGCCCTGCAATACGCTGACCCCGAAACGGGACAGCCCACGCAGGAGTATCCGCTCAATCCCAACGGTTCTGCCCTGGCCATTGCCGGTCTGACCGATCCCACGGGGCGGGTGCTTGGCCTTATGCCCCATCCGGAAGCTTTCCACCATGTGACCAACCATCCCGCCTGGACCCGCGGCGAACTGGACCCGCCCGGAACACTCCTGTTTGTCAATGCCGTGCGCTATTTGCGCGGGCAGTAGTCGGCCTGCCGGCCTCGACTCAGGGGCAGCCAGGCGCGAAATAGACATGTTTTTTTGAGTTTCGCTTTCTTTGTAAATACAGAAATCCCCTGGCTGTGCCAGGGGATTTCTGTATTTACGGTCGTGGCTGCCTTTGCTGGCGGCTATGCCGGATGTGTCGTTTTTTCAAGGCAACTGGGCGGCTAAAATGCCACTGCCCGGTGCGGGTTTGAAAAAGTACCGCAAGGCTGTTCACTCTTCACCCGGTTTGCGGGGCGCTTTCCTGCTGCAAACGACCTGAGAAAGGCCGCAATGCCGTGGACGCAGGGCAGACTGCTCCGCCATCAGGCAGATATTTCAGGCAACAGCTGCCTTAAACGGCAACCATTTCAGGCGGCCATCTTTTCGGGCGGCCATCAGAGCCAGAGCAGCGACCACTTTACCCGGCAGGCGGCTCAGGCGTTGGCGACGCTAGCTTTTGCCGCTGTTGAACATGTTTTGCACGCTTTTGCTCAACGAAGACATGGCTTCGTCAAATTCGTGCTGCAGGCTGTCCATAAGTTCGCGCACGGACGTAATCTTGTTTACCCGTGACACGTTTGCGCCGCAAAAGGCAAAGCCACGCTCAAGGTTGCCCTTCATGGCGTTGATGAGCGCCTGAGCAATGCAATAGGGCGTTTTTTCCTGTTCGCAGGTGTGCACGCAGTGGAAGATGCACTTGAACGGCTTTTTATTGCCTTCGCGGGCTGCATGGATGAACCCGTTGTCCAGGGCTCGTCCGGGCATGCCCACCGGGCTTTTGATAATGGTGATATCTTCGGCCGTGGCCGCAAGGTAGGACTGCTTGAAGCGCTCATCGGCATCGCATTCGTGGGTGGCGACAAAGCGGGTTCCCATCTGCACGCCTGAAGCGCCGAGATCGAGAAACTTCTTGATGTCCGCGCCGGAATAGACGCCGCCAGCGGCAATGACGGGAACGGCCTTGCCGTATTTGTCTTCGAAGGACTTTACGGTTTCCACCACTTCAGGAACCAGCACTTCAAGGGAGTGGGCCGGATCGTGCAGCTCTTCGGCCTTGAAGCCGAGGTGGCCGCCCGCCTTGGGGCCTTCCACCACAAAGGCATCAGGAACGTAGTTGAAGCGGGATATCCATTTTTTGGCAATAACCGATGCCGCACGGGCCGAGGAGACTATGGGTACGAGTTTGGTTTTAAACTCTTCTTTTTTCTCTTCGCAGGCCTGAAAAAGGTGCTTGGGCATATCCAGCGGCAGCCCGGCGCCTGAAAAGATGATGTCTGCCCGGCTTTCAATGGCCGTGCGCACCATCTGGCTGAAGGTGGTCAGGGCCACCATAAGATTGACGCCCACAATGCCGTTGGTCATCTGGCGGGCTTTTTCGATTTCGTTGCGCAGGGCGCGCAGGTTGGCGGTCAAAGGGTCCTTGGCTACGTCCGGCTCTTTCATGCCGATCATGGCGCCGGCGATGACGCCGATACCGCCCTGATTAGCCACGGCCGAGGCCAGACCTGAAAGTGATATGCCTACACCCATGCCACCCTGGACTACAGGGATCTTGGCGGTGAGATTACCTATCTTAAGTGCGGGGAAAGACATTTCAAGACCTCCGTCCTGACTTGCACGGACAAGCCCACCCGCCCCCTCTGGTGGTTTTCAGGCATGCCACGTATGGAAATTAGGCGCAACAATAGCCGCAAAATCCGCGAGACGCAACAGGTGAGAAGCCTCTTTTTCAAAGAATGCCAAAGGCCCGACACTTATACAGAACACAGCCCCGCATAGGGGCACCATCGGCAATGCGTGTCGGGCCGTGCCGCGAAACAGGGCGAATATTCCATATGCAGCAGGGGCAGGGCCAGTGCCGTGTTGCAAAATTCGAGGGCAGCCTCAAGGTCTTCGTCCACAAGCCCGCCGAATAAGGGATGTTCTTTGCCGTCATCGCGCAATTCCACCAGGGCGGCATCCCCCAGCGGCGTCATGCCGCCGGCCTGCGCCATGCTCAGGTAGCAGGGAAGCTGCAGGCTGGGCAGGCGTTCACGCAGTTCGCTGAAGAGTTTTTCCAGTTGCTGCAGGTGGCCTGCATCCGCTTCCTGTGCGGGGTGCAGGGCATCGCACAGCTGCCCGGCACGGGAGAAAAAGGCGAGGTCGGTCCACAGGCTGCCGTCGAGTTTTTTTATGCCGCCGGTTTTGTAGTCCAGCACATGAAACAGGCCGTCACGTTTGTCCACGCGGTCCATTGTACCTACAAAGGCATAATCGCGCCCGGCCAGCCGCAGGGGACCCCTGAGCTCTTTTTCCAGCGCCATGATGGTCGCCTGTTCGGGCTGGTTCTCAAGAAAACGCATGAGGCGCATGGGCGCGGCTTCTTCCAGCATCAGGCAGCTGTCGGCTGGCAGCTGCCTGCGCAGACCGTGGGTTTCAAGCTGCTCAAAAAAACGGGCGCGAACCGTTTCGGCCGAGATGTCTCCCCTCCGTACGGTTTTGTGCAGGTATGGCTCGTAAAGCGCCTTGAGCGTGTCGTGAATGCAGGTTCCCACAGCAGCGGGGTCATCCCCTTCATTGATTTCCCTTGGGGGGCGCAGCCCGCACAGATATTGCCAGGCAAAGCGCAGAGGACACTGCAGGTAAACGTCCAGTCTTGTGGCAGACAGCGGTTCGCGCAACAGGCGCGCCAGAGCGTCGTTCATGTCGGCGCTGCGCTCAAGCTGCTTTACCTCCGCCACTGCGGCGCGCACCTCGCACACGGC
>NZ_JBAIYR010000037.1:0-12647 GCF_036763145.1 Desulfovibrio sp. 1188_IL3213
CGCCCGGCTTCAAGGCGAACTCGTGCTTGTCCTGTCGGTAATGCGTAACCCAATTCGCCAAGGTTTTCATCGGAATAGATAACCTTCGCGCTGTTTCCGTTACGCCAAAACCATCATCAACCGCCATGGTGACGGCTTGCTGCCTCAATTCCTGTGAATAACGTCCCCGTGGTGCTTTCGTCATAGAACCTCCTCAATGGATATGGACTATGGCGTCCGTTTTTTCCAGCCTATCTCAACGTTCTCACGGGGCAACATCCTGGCTATAGAGTTTTCAGTCATTGCAAGCCTCTTGTGCCGCAAGATTGCCTGAATTTCTTTCATTGGCACGTCTTTCTTTTTTTCAGTTTGCGGTACAGGGTGACTCTATTTATTCCCAACAATGCCGCGGCTTTTCCCATGTGTCCGCCGCATTTTTCCAGCGCGGCCCCAATGGTCTCAAGCTCAAGCGAGCGCAAATCCAGCGGAAGAGACTGCAGACAGCACGCGCTGCCGGAAGCTGTTTCTGCCCCGCCCTGCAGGCTTTGCGGCAGATCAGCGAGGGTCGGAGCGCTGCCACGCATTTTTGTCAGGGTACTGATAATCACATTTTCAAGTTCACGCACGTTGCCTGGCCAGTCATGCGCGTACAGCGCTGCCATGACCTCGGGGCCAAAAGCTATGCCGCCAGGCAGGCCGTGTTCGTTTGCATAGTTATCTACCATAAATTCCAGCAGTGGAACAAGGTCATCCTTACGCTTGCGCAAAGGCGGAACCCGTAGACTGATGACGGAAAGACGGTAATAAAGATCATTTCTAAAGCGGCCGCTTTCCACAGCCTGCAGCAAAGGCACGTTGGTCGCGGCCATGACGCGTATGTCAAGCGGCCTTACGCGCTCGCCCCCCACTCTGGTGACGCTTTTTTCCTGTAACACGCGCAAAAGGTTAACCTGGGCTGCAAAGGGCATGTCTCCAATTTCATCAAGGAATATGGTGCCGCCCTGAGCCTGCTCGAACTTGCCTTTTTTCCCGGCTTTGTCCGCGCCGGTAAAGGCCCCTCCTTCGTAACCGAACAGCTCGCTTTGCAGCAATTCGGACGAAAGGGCCGCGCAATTTACAGCAACGAACGGGCCAGACCGCCGCCCACTGGCCTGGTGCATGGCCTGGGCCAGCATTTCTTTTCCGGTGCCGCTTTCGCCCTGGATCAGAACTGTATGTTCCGTGGCGGCAATCTTTCTGGCATCATCAATAACGCCACGCATGATTTTACTTTGCCAGATGATATCCTGAAAACCATAACGGACTTTTCCGCCCTGATCCGGCTCATCCGCCTTCCTTCGCAGCACACCGACTATTCCTCCGCATGCGCCCTTGGCGTCTCCGGCGCTGCGCAAGCATGCTTCAACCACAAGGGGATTGGAAGAAGCTGAAAAAAAGTGCAATTCTGCCAGTTCGCGACCGACTTTCACCCCCTGACGTACGGAAGCATAATTGGAAACAAGGGTGTGAATGTCACGCCCGATCACTTTGTCATCCTTGACACCCAGCAGTTTCAGGCCTCGAGGGCTGACATGCGTCAGCACATCATCATTGTCCACCACAATGAGGGCTTCAGCGCTGCTTTGCATCAAGGTAAAAAACTGGGTGCGTAGTTTCCGGTTGGCGCTGCTTTGCGCGCGATAGCCCAGCTCTGCTTCGATGGCCCCGGCAGTCAGTCGGACCAGATTCAAAAGCTGGGATGGATGCCTGCCTCCCACGGTCGTGATATCGAGCACGCCCTGCAGGTCCCCTTGCGGGCTGAATATGGGGGCGGCGGTACAACTCCAGTCGTGGTACACTTCCCGGTAGTGTTCACACATGCGCACCTGGACAGGACGTTTTTCGGCCAGGCAGATACCAGGCGCGAATGTGCCGATACCCACCTCAGAATGCCTTGCCCCTGGAAAGACACTAAGCTGCTCAGCGAGCCTCTTTGGTCCGCTCGCGCCCAGAAGGTCGAGAATATAGCCGTCATTGCTGTACAGCATGACCAGATACTCCTTGCCAAAGAGCAGATCATGCAGTTGCCGCAGATGGCTGGCGGCGGCAGACAGCAAAAGCTTATTTTTTGCCATGACGCCTTCTGTTTTTTGCACAAAAGAAGACGAAGACTCATAGGGGTTTACCGCAAGGTTAAGGCAACGCTGCCACGAGGCCGCTATTTCCGGACGTAAAAAGGCTGTCTGCACTTCCCGGTCAAGGGCAAGTGCTTTCCAAGCTTCTCGAATGCGCGCCAATGAAGCACGCGGCCCCAACTTTTTCTCTGTTTGACTTGTCATAACTGCACCGGTGGTAAAGCTGCCCTTGAGATTATTTCACGCCGTCCGGGCCTGAAAACAGCAATAGCCTCAGCATTCATGTTGCACAAAGCAATATTGATGACAAAACGGATGTTGCATGATGCATCGTTAAAAAAAATTGTAATAATTTACAATCTTTCAATGTTGCATTTTGCAACACTGATACGCCTTTCCATGTAAAACAACATAATTTGGCATATCATAAACAGTCAATAAGGCAAAAATATTTTTTATTAAAACAATCATAAAACAGATTACTTCTTATAAAACCGCATGTTACGCATAGATATCTCCAAGGCATGCAAACTGGCAATGTTATTGCATTCGATGGTCGTGTCGGGCGGGCTCAGGCCCGCCTGACTTCCTCACGCGGAGATGGCGCGACGCGGCAGAGTGCACGTCAACCTGGGCCGTATAAGCCGACGATCTGCTCCAACCATAACAGGGACAGGCCATATGAAGCTTACAAGACTCTTTTTGACCATCAATGGCGCACGGCGCATGGTTGTCTGTGATCCGGAAAAGGATTCTTTGGCGGACATGCTGCGCCGACTCGGACTCACAGGAACCAAGGTCGGCTGCAAGGCTGGGCAGTGCGGCGCGTGCTCGGTCATCTTGAACGGCGAAGTCGTCCGTTCCTGCATACGAAAGATGAAAAACATCAAAGAATTCAGCGTGATCGAAACCATTGAAGGTATTGGCACGCCCACGTGTCTGCACCCGCTCCAGCAGGCCTGGATAACCTATGGTGGTGTTCAGTGTGGTTTTTGTTCGCCCGGCTTCATTGTTTCCGCCAAGGGGCTTCTGGATAAAAACCCTGATCCTTCGCGTGAAGAAGTGCGCGACTGGTTTCAGAAGCATCGCAACCTTTGCCGCTGTACCGGCTACAAGCCTCTGGTGGACGCGGTAATGGCCGCAGCCAGGGTTATGCGCGGCGAGGCAGATATTGAGGACATCACCTATCGTGAAGAGGCTGGCGCATCCATCTACGGGACTAGATATCCGCGCCCGGCGGCCCTGGCCAAGGTTACGGGTCTGTGCGACTACGGCGACGACATCAAGCTGAAGATGCCCGACGACACCCTGCACCTCGCCATCGTGCAGCCCAAGGTGGCCTCCCATGCCAGGATCATCTCCATCGACACTTCCGCGGCAGAAAAAATGGATGGTGTAGTCAAGGTTGTAACCGCCAAAGATGTTAAGGGCACCAACCGCATTGTGGTGCCTGTCGTGCATCCGCGTAGCACGGAACCAGGTACGGAACGCCCGATTATCGCCGACGAAAAAATCTTCCGCTACGGCGACGTGGTGGCTGTGGTCATAGCTGCGACGGAAGACAAGGCCCGTGAAGCCGCGAAAGCCGTCAAAGTGGAAATTGAGCCCTTGCCGGAATATCTCAGCTTTCTGGACGCCGTTGCTCCCGACGCGCTGCGTATCCACACCGGCCCAAACACCTACCTGATGCAGCCTGTGCTCAAGGGGCAGAAGGCCGAAGAAGCCATTGAAGAGTCCTTTTGCTCCGTGGAAGGAAGCTTTCACAGTCAGCGCGAACCCCATCTGAGTATTGAGGGCGATACCCTCCAGGGATACTGGGATACGGAAGGCAACCTGACCATCCATTGCAAGACCCAGGCCGTGGGCTGGCACCGGGCGGGCATTGCCGGAGGCATCGGCATGGATGTGGAGCGCGTGCGCATCATTGAAAACCCCACGGGAGCCAGCTTCGGCTGGGCCGCGTCCCCCGGCAGTTACGCCATAATGGGCGTCTGCCTGATGCTTGTGGAAAACCCCCTCACGCTCACCATGTCCTATGAAGAACATCAGCATTTCAGCGGCAAGCGCACCGCCTCGTACACCAATGGGCGCATGGCCTGTGATGAAAACGGCCTGCTCACCGCGTTGGAATTCGATACCGGCATAGACCACGGCCCCTACACCGAGGTATCGGATCATATTATCGAAAAAGTAGCCCGCTTTATGGGTTTCCCTTACGCTATCCCCAATGTATCGGGCCTGTGCCGCATAGCGCACAGCAACCATAATTACGGCACTGCCTACCGGGGCTTCGGTTCACCGCAGGCCTACACCTGCTCCGAAGCGCTCGTGGATATGCTGGCCGAAAAAATGGGGATGGACCGCTTTGAGTTCAGATACAAAAATATAGCCCGAGAAGGCGATCTGAACATAAACAGTGTGCCTTTCAGGGAATATCCCATGCAGACTCTCATGGATATGATCAAGCCCTACTATGACAAGGCCGTTAAAGATGCCAGGGCCTGCAGCAGCGAAACCAGAAAACGTGGAGTTGGTCTTGTATGCGGCGGTTTTTCCTGCACCCTCGGCCCTCACGACCATTGTGAAGTGGCGCTGGAACTGAATCCGGACGGCACTGTTACCCATTATAATACATGGGAGGATCAGGGGCAGGGCGGTGATATCGGCACGCTCACCCATACGCACGAGGCTTTGAAACCTCTGGGGCTTGCCCCCGGCCAGATAACGCTGGTGCAGAACGACAGCCATGTCTGCCCGGATTCTGGCATCGCCGCGGGCAGCCGCCTGCACTACATGGTGGGCAATGCCACTATCCACGCGGCCAATCAGCTGCTTTCCGCCATGCGCAAGCCGGATGGCAGCTACAGAAGCTATGCGGAGATGCTGGCGGAAAACATTCCCGTGAAATATGTGGGCGTATTTGACGTCACCGGAACAGGCCTCAGTGCTCTCGACCCCAACACGGGGGTAGGCGATCCTACACAGGCCCTGACCTACGGTGTTTTCCTCGCCGAGGTGGAGGTGGAGGTGGAAACGGGCAAGACCACAGTGCTCAGCATGCGTTGCGCCGGCGACGTGGGCAAGATCGGCAACCTGCTGGCTGTGGAGGGACAGGGCTATGGCGGTTTGTCCCACACCATCGGTTACGCCCTTTCCGAAGACTATTCCGATTTCAAGCGCCACGCGACGCTTGCCGGGGCGGGTATTCCCTACATCAAGGACATTCCCGACAATATGGAGCTTATGTTCCTTGAAACGCCGCGTGCCGACGGCCCCTTCGGCTCTTCGGGCTGCTCCGAGCTTTTCCAGTCATCCAGCCATATGGCGGTCATAAACGCCATCTATGACGCGACAGGGGTGCGCATCCATGAGCTCCCGGCGCGGCCTGAAAAGGTCAAGGCTGCCCTGGAAGCCAAGGCCGCGGGAAAATCCCTCAAACCCAAAAAATACTTTCTCGGCTCTGACCTTTACGACGCCCTGGACGATATCGCCGAAAACCCTGTGTAAGGTCCCCCTGGTTCCCGCCGAAGCCCGGCGGGAACCGGCACAGTGGAATAACATCTTTTTGCCAAAATGGTCGCTTCGCAGTCTTCACCTTTTACCACGAGGACACAGCTATGAAGATCACTGCCGCCGTCTGCCGCGCCCCCCAGCATCCCCTGAGCTTCGAGCAACTGGACATTGAGGAGCCACGCGACAATGAGGTGCTCGTCAGAGTGACCAGTTGCGGCGTATGCCACACAGACATGGCCATGCGCGACCAGGTGTATCCTGTACCGCAACCTGTGGTGCTGGGACACGAAGGGGCAGGTTTTGTTGAAAAAATCGGCAGGAGCGTAAGCGGTTTCGCCCCCGGCGACCCTGTCATCATATCCTATAGTTCCTGTGGCGTTTGCCCCACCTGTCTGGACGCCGCGTCCGGGCTGTGCCATCATTATTGGGATTACAACTTCGCCTCCCGGAGGCTGGACGGCAGCACCGCGCTTCGCAACGGGCATGAAGAAATCCACAGCCATTTTTTCGGGCAGTCCTCCTTCGCCACATACGCCCTTACCCGCCCGGACAACCTTGTAAAGCTTGAGACCACAGAAAATATGGACTGCCTCGGCCCGCTCGGCTGCGGCATACAGACAGGGGCCGGGGCGGTCATGAATGTCATGCGCGTCCGTCCGGGAGATAGCGTGGCGGTCTTCGGCACAGGGTCTGTCGGACTCAGCGCGGTTATGGCCGCCCAGGTATGCGGCGCCGCAGTCATAGTGGCCGTGGACCTCAATGCGCAAAGGCTCGCCCTCGCGAAAGAGCTGGGCGCCACGCACACCATCAACAGCGCCAGGGTTGACGATCTGGTTACTGCCGTGCGTGAGGCCACCGGCGGCAGGGGCGTGAACTACAGCCTCGACACCACAGCCAGAGAATCCCTGCTCAATGCCCAGGTGGACTGTCTGGACATTCGGGGCAAGGCCGTCATCGTGGGCGCATCGCCGCAAGGCACACGCATCAATCTGGATGCCGTACCCTTTATGAACCAGGGCAAGACCATCATGGGCGCCGTTGAAGGCAACTGCGTACCCAAACGCTTTTTGCCCAGGCTTATAGCCCTGTTCCGTCAGGGGCGCTTTCCTCTGGACAAGCTGATTACCTTCTACCCCTTTGAGCAAATCAACCAGGCCATAGAAGACAGCGAAAAAGGCCTTGCCATAAAGGCCGTTGTCAAAATGCCCTGACCAAAAGGCTGCTCCGGCCGGCTGCGACTCCCGGCAAGGCCCTCCGCAGGTTTGCGGAGGGCGCGGAGCACCACAGACAGAACATGACCCCGTATATTTTCGCCATGCCAAACGGACGGCGCTTATGAGCATAGAAGACTTCAAGGCTTTTTCGCAGGCCTGTTTCCGCGATTGCCCTCCCCCCTGTTCCTGCACCTGCCCGCTTGGCGTAGATGTGCGAACACTCATGGACAAGGTGCAGAAAAAAAACTTTACCAGTGCCTACAGGCTTTATCGTAATCACGTGCTTTTTCCTGCCATCGTCAGCGCCATTTGTCATGAGCCCTGCCGCGAAGCCTGTGTGCGGCGCGGAGCGGGCCAGGAAATTCTGCTCAGGTCCGTCGAGGCTGCCTGTGTGGCGCATACAAAAAACTCCGCCCCCATTTCCTTCAATGTTCCTGCCAAGCCGTACACCGTGGCGGTGATCGGCGCCGGGTTGAGCGGCTTGAGCTGTGCGCTGAAGCTGGCTTCGCGCAATTACGGCGTTCTGCTGTATGACAGGGAAGAACAGCCAGGAGGGAGCCTGCGCCATCGTATGCCCGAAGAAGTCTACCTGAAAGAAATCGTCAGGCAGTTTTCAGAGGTGGAGTGCAGCATGTTTTTTTCCACGGAGGTAAAGAGCCTGGACTCACTGGAGGCCAACGCCATATATGTGGCTACAGGCAAGGGGGGAGAAGATTTCGGTTTGCTTGAAGGCCTTGATGTCAATTCTCTGGGGTCTGCGCAAACAGGAGTTTTTGTGGGCGGAGAAATATTGGGCTGTAATCCCATTGAGGCCATTGAACACGGCATCCGCGCTTCCTATTCCATTGAAAAATTTCTTCAGGGCGGGGCTATGGACGGCATGCCTGAAACCTATATGAAGCCCCCGCTGCGCCAGGTTTTTTACCAGATGCCCCTGCCGCCATCGCCTCGGGGCATGGAAGAAGGAGAAACCTGCCCCGAGGCGGTACAGGCCGAAAGCCTGCGCTGCCTGCGCTGCAACTGCTCTCTGTGCCATGACCAGTGCGACCTGATGCAGACTTTCCGCTCCTATCCTCCCAAAATGGTGCAGGACACCATATCCTCTATGGGACCCAGAGAAAACATCACCCAGCGCGTGGGGATGAAACTGCTGAATTCCTGTCTCCAATGCGGTCTTTGCAAAAAAGTCTGCCCGGAAAATGTGGATATGGAGCAGTGCCTTCTGGAAGCACGGCGCAGCCTTCACCTGGATAAGGCCCTGCCCCCGGCCTATCATGACTTCTGGCTCAGGGACATGGAGTTTTCCAATGGTCCTGCGGCTCTGTTGTACAAGCCATATTCCGGCCATTCGTGCGAATATCTGTTCTTTCCCGGTTGCCAGCTTGGCGCTTCAGACCCGGCCTATGTCACGGCAACCTGCACGGCTCTGCAGGCGGGATATCCACGCACGGCTCTGTTGCTGGGCTGCTGCGGCGTTCCTGCCGAATGGGCGGGCAACGAAAATCTCCGCGATACGGCTCTGGATTTTGTGCGCGATGCCTGGCTCAGCCTTGGCAAGCCTCAACTGGTACTGGCATGCCCTACCTGCCGTAAAACATTTTCTCGCTATTTTCCTGAGGCACGGAGCCTTTCTCTTTTTCAGATGTTAGCCAGTATGCCAGACCTGCCGCACAGCAGCACCCAGCTTTGCAGAGGGCATGACGTATCCGTATATGACCCCTGCTCCAGCCGCGATGATCCCGGTTTGCAAAAAGATATCAGGGAGCTGGCCGTGCAAATGGGACTAACGGTGCACGAGCTTCCTGTAGGCGGTCCGCTGGCCCGCTGTTGCGGATTCGGCGGGCAGGTGCATGCCGTCAGGCCGGAATTCGTGCGTGAAGTCGCAGCGCAGCGGGCAGCATTGGCTGAGCGGGAATACATCACTTACTGCACCAACTGCCGCGATAGTTTTGCCTTAAACGGAAAACCCTGCAGACATATTCTCGACCTGCTCTTCACGGGCAACTCTCCTTTCCGCAGACCACCCACAATCAGCGAACGGCGTCGCAACAGGCTATGGCTCAGAAACTACTATGAAAACATGGGGGGACAGCCCCGTACCCCACAGCCACAAGGCGACCCAGACATGCGGATAGTCTTTACACAGCAGATCAAGGAAAAAATGCAATGGCTGCTTATTCTTGAAGAAGAAGTGGCCCAGGTGATCGATTACTGTGAACGTACCGGAAAAAAAGTGATCAACCCCGCTACAGGCCGTTTCACAGGATACAAATCACTAGGGTTCACGACCTGCTGGGTGGAGTATACCACGGAACATGGCGGTATATTTGTCCACAATGTGTACAACCACCGCATGACCATAGAAGACAGCCTGTAAGACCAGGGGGCGTTCATGTCTGACAAATTTTTGTGCCATGCCTGCAACTTGCCGCTGCAGATGGTAAAAACCAACTTCAGCTACCTTAGACATACGTTTTCGGCTGAGGTTCCGCGATGCCCGAACTGTGGTATGGTCTATCTCCCGGAGAATCTCGTCCGCGACCGTATGATCCCCGTTGAACAGCTCCTTGAGGATAAATGAAGCACCAGGGGCAGACTAAGGATATGGGAGACAAGGCCCCATGAGCGGCAATGATGCAAAGGACATACAGGTTCTGCTTCAGGATGGACGTTGCTGTAGCCAGGCCATTGTAACTATTCCCCTCCTTTAGAGCAGATTAACTTTGAGAATGTACATTCTCAAAGTTTAAAACACGCTCGCTTCGCTGCTTAACCGCGCAAGTAAATAGCTCTGCTGTCTTCATCCGTAACTTCCTTTGTCGTAACGGCTGAAGCTGCGCTTCCATCTTTGCGGCGGGCGACTGCTCACGCAGCCGCCAGAGCAATTTCAAAGTGAAATTGCTCTAGCAGGCAGCCCACTGCCCCCTCGCGCCGTTCCAGGATCAGCCCGATCAAAAAACTACTCATCTATTTGTTTTTTACTAAACTATCTCTTTTGTTTACACAGTGGGGCGGACTGACTTTGAATATTATATACTTTGAATTTCAATTTCATGTTCGTTATGGAAGGGGAAAGGCCGGATGAATTCTATGATTGAGGCCGTACTGCAGGCTACGCTTATTTCCAAATGCGTCTTGGTGCTGCTGCTGTTTATGTCTGTGTCCAGTTGGGCTTACATGTGCGGAAAATGGCTGGCCTTGCGGTCGGCCCAGAGTCGTACCCAAAAGCTCAACGGACAGGCGGTGAACACGCTGGTGGTGATTCCCTTTGCGTTCAGCCTGCGCTAAGGGCGCCGCAAGCTCGGCGTCCTGCCGCCAGAGCGGCATTTATTCACGAAAGCCCGCCACTGGCGGGCTTTTGTTTTTAGTCTTGCGGCCCTGACGCCAGCCAACGCCTTTGCGTTGCCTCACAGGTAAAAACATGCACAACAAATACCGCCACAACCCCGCCTTATCCTTGGAGCAGGCCTGCCATGACCGGCATCGCGCATTCCCTGCCGAAGCAAAGGTTGCGAAAGGTGTTTGCCCTGCGGCTTTTCTGACGTTATGCTACTTTTCAGTTTTGACCACGGCCTGTGTGCATGCTGCCGTTAACAGTTGCCCGACCTGGTCCGCGTCCCTTGCTCCGGTCATGCTGCCGCGTTGCGCCTCCCGCGCAAATCCGTGCAGGCCCGGCAAGCTCGCGCAAGTCCGCGCCGCAACTGATCTGATTTATATTGGCCTTCCACCCAAGGAGCTCAGGTAGTGCCCATACCCCGATTTCTTGTTTTACTCGCCGCTTGCTTTTTTTTGATTTTCGGCATTCCCGCTCATGGCTTTTGTGCCGATACGCTTTTGGACGGAACACAGCTTTCCCTCATCTGGGCTTTGCCCTTTGCCGGACTTTTGCTTTCCATTGCCTTGTGGCCCCTCGTCAATCCCCACTTCTGGGAAGCTCATTACGGCAAAATAACCGCCTTCTGGAGCGCGCTTTTTCTGGCGGCGCTGCTGATCCACTTCGGGCCACGGGCTACGCTTCAGGAATTGCTCGGAACCATATTCAATACCTATCTGCCTTTTGTCATTCTGCTGATCGCGCTGTTCACGGTTACCGGCGGCATCCATCTGCGGGGCAACCTTACGGGTACGCCGCTCGTAAATACAGGCATCATTTTTATCGCCACCGCGCTTGCCAGTTGGGTCGGCACCACCGGGGCCTCGATGCTTTTCATTCGCCCCCTGCTCCGCGCCAATATGTACCGCCGTTACCGGGTGCATTCCGTCATCTTTTTCATTGTGCTTGCGGCCAACGTGGGCGGCTCGCTCACCCCCCTGGGAGATCCTCCGATATTCCTCGGCTTTCTGGCGGGCGTGGACTTTTTCTGGACCACTACCCACCTGTTCGGTCCCATGGTTTTTCTGAGCGTTTCACTGTTGCTGGCCCACTATCTTCTGGACATGTACCTTTATAGAAAAGAAGACCACGAGCTTCTGGATCAGCACAGGGGCAAAGACGTAAAGCTCAGCCTGGAAGGCTGGCAGGTCAACGTGCCGCTGCTTGCCTGCATCGCCGGGGCCGTGCTCTTGAGCGGCAACTGGAAGCCGGGCATCCACGTTCCCCTTTTCGGCGAAGTGTATATGGAACTGCAAAACATCGCGCGCGACCTGCTTTTGCTGGTGATCATCATTCTTTCCGGCCGGCTCACAAACTTTGCCATTCGAGAACGCAACGCCTTTACGTGGGACCCCATGCGCGAGGTGGTCAAACTTTTTCTGGGCATCTTTATCTGCCTTATCCCCATCATCGCCATCCTCAAAGCGGGCAAAGACGGTGACATGGGCTTTATTATCGACATTCTCAACACTGACGGCAAACCGGACAACATGGTGTATTTCTGGCTTACAGGGGTACTTTCCACCTTTCTGGACAACGCGCCGACCTTTCTTGTCTTCTTTAACATAGCCGGAGGCGATCCCCAGATTCTCATGCATGAACTGTCCCAGACCCTGCTTGCCATCACCTGCGGCACAGTCTTTATGGGGGCAAATACCTATATCTCCAACGCGCCCAACCTTATGGTGCGTTCACTGGCGGAAAATCTTGGCGTGCGCATGCCCAGCTTCTTTGCCTATACGGGCATTGTCCTTGTCATGCTGCTTCCTCTGCTTGCCATTTTCAGTCTTATCTGGCTCAGATAGGGCGATCCGGCACGCAGTCCGCCAATCAGTAATTCAAGTTTGCAAAATAAGGACGGGATCATGATAAAAGACGGCTACGAACTGGTTGTAACCATTGTGAACAAGGGCTGGAGCAGCACCATCATTGAAGCTTCGCAAGAAGCCGGGGCGCGGGGCGCCACAGTGCTCAAGGGGCGCGGCACGGGACTGAAGGTCGCCGCGCTGTTCGGCATACCTGTCGAGCCGGAAAAAGACATTATCCTCAACGCCGTTCCCGCAGATATCAGCCGTGAAGTGCTGCTTGCCATTTCGCACTCGGCAGCCCTTGTCAAACCCGGCAACGGCATTGCCTTTATTTTGCCCATTACAAGTATTGTGGGAGTTTTTGAACAGCAGGAAGACTAGATTTTCCGGCTGCCTCGCAACCGTGCGTTGCATGTCTGCGCCTGAACGCGCGCAGAAACAGAACGCACGGTTGCGAAAAATATCAGATCAGATGGCCCCGCACCTGCCGCAGAGCGCGGCGGGCAACAGGCCAGGTTTTGCCTTCGCTGACTTCAGCCTGCCGAAAACATTACTCCTGCGGCTGCCCTTCCGCCCACTGGGCCTCCACAGGCAGGCCCGCCAGATGCCGACGCAGCATGTCCAGCGCATGACTGGAAGCCAGCCG
>NZ_JBAIYR010000038.1:0-12503 GCF_036763145.1 Desulfovibrio sp. 1188_IL3213
CGGTTTTTTCCAGCAGCGATGCGCTGCCGCCCGTGGGCGTGTCGTTGGGCAAGGCCGTATATCCCGACATGGCGCATATTGAATCCAGCGTGCGCGCGGCGGCGGGACAGTGTCTTTTCATTCCCTGCCGCGAACTGGGCAGGCAGGCAGGTTCGGTGCAGAGCGGCAATACGGTGCTCCTGAGCGCGGTGTGTGCCTCCGGTGTGTTGCCCTTTGGCGTGGATGCGCTGGAGGCGGCCATTAAAAAATTCCTGCCCTCGAAGCTTCAGGAAGTGAACCTGAAGGCACTGGAGCTTGGCAAGCAGGCTTTTAAGAGCTGATGCGGATCAATCAACCGGCAGTAATGGCAAATTAAAGCGGCCCGGTCTGTAAAAGGCCGGGCCTTTATATTTGAAAGAGTTTGTGGGGGAGGGACCCTTTTGTAAAAGGGTCTCCTCCCCCACGCCCCCACCCCCCAAAACTTTTATTATGGCTTCAGCCTGTTCCAGGAGTTTTTCTGGCAGGCAGGTCGAAGGAGCGGCCGGGGGCAGAGGGTGGAGCAGAAGACGTATTTTGGGGCAGAACACCGACTCAATGTTAATCTGCTCTAAGAATCGGCGCTTGTGCTGCTTGTGTCGGTCGTTTGGGTCGTTTCGGACGTATCCGTCTGTCTGGCGGCCTTGAGCTGGCCGCAAGCCGCCTTGATGTCCTGCCCTTTACTTTTGCGGATAATGGCGGTGATGTCTCTGCTCCAGAGGTATTTTTCAAACGCCAGCACGCGCTCTTCGCTGGGGGCTTTATACGGGGAACCTTCCGCAGCGTTGTACACGATGATGTTCAGCTTGCCCTTGACCGAACTGACCAGGGGGGCCAGCTCTTTGGCGTGTTCCAGGCTGTCGTTGACGCCGCCGAGCATGAGGTACTCAAACGTGATGTGTTCGCGCGTTTTGAGCGGATAGGATCTGAGCGAAGCCATAAGGTCGTTCAGTTGCCAGCGGGCAGCCTTGGGCATGATGCGTTCGCGCACGGCCTGATTGGGGGCGTGCAGCGATACGGCCAGAAAGGCCAGACCGGATTCGCCCAGTTCTCTCAGCCCCTTTTCAATGCCGCAGGTGGAAACCGTGATGCGGCGGGGAGAAAATCCCAGCCCCTTGTCGTTATTAAGGCTTTCGAGCGAGCGCATGACTTCTTTCAGGTTCAGCAAGGGTTCGCCCATGCCCATGAAAACAAGGTTGCGCAGTATGGGCCAGTGCAGGCGGGTGTCTCCCAGATATTCCCGGGCCACCAGAATCTGGCCGAGGATTTCACCCATGGTCATGTTGCGCTCAAAGCCCATTTGCCCTGTGGCGCAGAAGGTACAGCCCATGGCGCAGCCCACCTGGCAGGACAGGCATTGTGTCCAGCGGCGTACGCCTTCACGCGAATCAGACGGGATAAGCACGGTTTCTATCTGCGCGCCGTCTTCAAGGCGCAGCAGAAATTTGGTGGTTCCGTCCCGGCTTTCTTCCACGGCGGCAACTTCCGGCCAGACAATACAGGCCTTGGCGGCCAGAAGCTCGCGGCAGGGGCGGGATATGTTGGTCATGGTGTCGAAATCACGCGCCAGGCGCTGCCATATCCATTGCCATAACTGCATGGCGCGGAACTTCGGCTCGCCCAGTTCTGACTGCATCCATGCTTCCAGTTCGGGAAGTGTGAGATTGAGAAGATTTGTCATGGTCCTGCCGGACTGTGCATCCTGTGTTACGGTTGCGGCCGCGCCCTGTGCGTAAGGCCCGCCTTTTGTTTACCGGGTGGAGGGGAAGAGTACAAGGGGATTTGTTGATGGAAAGCCCGCGGCGAATGGATGGTGGCGGTAACGTATGTGATTCATAACCATCATCCAATTTGCCGATATTTTTTCTTTAATGGAAAAAGAAGTCCGGCAACGCCGTCAGTGGATAAAGCTTTACGAGGAATCAGGGGGCGGAGGTCTTGTTAGTCGGCGTTGTGGAATCTCCCGTCTGGCTCTGCGTAAATGGTGGAAACGGTATCAGGCTCAGGGCATTGATGCCGTGAAAAGCCAAAGCCGACGACCACATCGTTCTCCATCCGCCAGGATCGGGCTTGACCATGAAAAGTTCATTCTGGAGTTGCGCGACGAGCCGCAATTTGGGGGCCAGGCGAATTCAACGCGATTTAAAATGGCTTCACGAAAAATCCCTCTTTGTCGCGTCCATTCACAAGGTTTTTTGCGGCGTACAGAAAGACCATCATATCGTGTGCCGTGGGAAGTTCGGGCAGAAGGGCGAGGGGGCCGCAGGCGACAAGTTCGGCCGCATAGCGTTTTTGAAACTCTGTCCATTTTTCTATGTCGTGGTCAAACCATTTGCGCAAGTCATTGGAGGGGGCAATACCATTCAGCCATGCGACCCAGTTGATGGCGGCCTTTGTGATGCCCCTCGGCCAGATGGGGACCAGAATGCACGCGCTGCTGTCGGGCAGGGCATGGTCGTGCACCCGGTGCAGAAGGACTTTCATGACGGCCATCGCTTTCGGACAAAAGCGTTGTGAACCAGGAAACAATGGCTGTGGATCATTGTGGCCGACGTGGCTCACTGTAACGGCGGGCCATTGCCGCACCCCATCGATGACACCTGTCATGCGCGGCACATCCGGCAACAGACGAATCTCTGGAAAATAGTATAATAAAATCATAATATTACACTGTGATGAACGATGAAACGATTTTGAACAGTTTTCCTGCCCTTGCCTTCGCTATTGCGCGTGCCTGGTGCTAGCAGCGGAATGGTTTTAATATGAAAATTTTAAAAGGATTGACGATAGACGCTACGGCTTTATACTATTTATTAGTGCTTTTGATCAGTTTTTTGAAACGATACGGCTGCCTTTTGCTTTATAAGAGCATCATTGTTTCATTCAGTTTCAGGGCCGCCCGTGTAAGGAAAGATAATGACTCCTTCAATGCCTCTCATCTCGATCATCATCCCCTGCTACAACTATGCTCATTTTTTGCCAGATGCCGTTAATAGCGTTTTGAGACAGCAAGAAAGCGGACTGTCAGTGGAAATTATTGTTGTGGACGATGGATCCCAGGACAACACTGCCACCGTTGCCCGAGGCATGGGGGCGAATATTCGCTATATCCATCAAAAAAATCAGGGGCTTTCAGCGGCGCGCAATGCTGGCATCCGGGCAGCGGGTGGCGAGTATATGGTATTTCTGGATGCGGACGACCTGCTGACACCCGGCATGTTGGCAAGTCAGCTGAACAACTTTATGGACCATCCAGAACTGGATATCAGCGTCTGCCTGAGTCTTCAGATAACGCAAGACAAGGATAATCCAGAAAAGCATTCATGTTATTTGTGGCCGTTAAGATCTGGTCATCTTGACATGCATCTATGCCACAGCGTTATCTCGCCCGTTCACACTTTTATGTTGCGGGCAAAAGCCGTACAGACAACGGGATTCTTTAATACAGACTTGAGAGCTTGTGAGGATCATGATTACTGGTTGCGTTGCGCCGCGTTGGGTAAACGTATGGGAACCAACCTCGACGGACTGGTTATTTACCGCCTGCACGGCTCAAGCATGATAAGTCAGCAGGCACAACAACTGGCCCACAGCAGTGCGCTGCGCTTCAAAATCAGCGCGCTGTTGAATGAAAATCCGGGCTTCCCCCGGGCGGGGAAATTTTTCGGCTGGCTGGCGCATGGCGCGGGTACCATCCGTAGTGCCTGCGCCCTGTCTACAAGTACGCCTCCATTTGCCCTGAAATTGATGGAAGAAGCGGCTAAAGCCATACTGAAGGCCGCAACGTTTGCAGAAAACGCTAACACTGACGATAATCATCTTGCGCTGGCAGAGCAGTATTTTAGTGTATCTTTTCTGCTGCTGGCGAAAAAATTTACCCCCACGCCTTCAAGTGGTTTGCAGCAAGTATCTAGTTTTATTATGCATCGCCATCAGCATCTTTCAAAACTTAGCGATGAAGCACTGTCCATACAACAAAAAGAATTATTTCAATCACTTTGCTGTGATTATCAACATGTGCAACAAACGGTAAAAGATAGAATAAAATCAAATTGACATCGTGTTGTGTGCAAATGGTTCAAGCGCCGCAAGGCGTGACTGCCTGCTGCCCTTGCACTGCCCTGAAGGCTCTAAAATACTCTGAGACCACCGAGAAACATTGGAGCATTTCACACCTGAAATGATCTCCAAGGACTTGTCTCAAATCCTTGCTGGCAAATGATTGCAGGACGACTTTGCCAAGCTGGCCCATGAAAAACAGATGCGCCGCAGTCGCTATCATCTTCCTTCAAGAAGGAGGGCATTGTGATAGAACGTCGTACAGCGCGCAGGATATCATCAAGGGATTGCACCAGCTGGCAAATGAACGTGCACTCGATGAAGGAAGTCGTGCGCGCAGGGCACATTTCGTGCAACCTAATGGGAGGCGAAATTGGGAGGCAACAGCAGTGCCCCCCCCCTCGCGTGCAATCACCCCCAAAATAATAAGACCGCCCCATCAAAAAAAATAAGGCCGTCCCATTTCAGAGACGGCCTCAATAAACAGCTATTTCAGCTGCAAGGGCTTTCAGCCATTATCCTACAGATTTTCGCGCATACGCGCGCACAAAACTCACGGCCGATTCCAGGTCCGTCACTTCCCCGGCAACCTGGGCCTTGAGCAGGGCGTCACGGATGATCCCCACCTGCGGGCCGGGCGAAAGCTTGGTTTCGTTCATGATTTCATTGCCGTTGAGCAGGGGTTCCAGCATCTGTTCCGGCGTTTCAGCGCGGTCAAGATACTTCATATTGTGGTTGAACGATGTGGGGATGCCGTCACGCGCCTTGAGGTCGGCCCGGGCCATGGCAATAAGACGGGGGTAATCGTCCAGCGCCTTGAAACGGCGAATGCCGCGGTCGGTCATCATGAAGTGGAAGCGCATGTGATTGCGCACCAGATGGCAGAGCAGGTCAATGTCTTCCTGGGCAAAGTGCAGTCGGCGCAGAATCTTGCGCGTAACCTTGGCCCCCACGCGGTGATGCTGGTAGTAGGTCCACTGGCCGTCAAAGTATTCACCCGTATACAGCTTGCCCACGTCGTGGAAAAGCATGGCCATTGTTCCGAGCCAGTCGTAATGGAAATCTTCTTCGGGGTAACGTTTCATGCACTCAAGGGTGTGCTCGAAAACATTTTCAGTGTCGCCTTCCTTGTTGCGCATCTGGGTCAGGCAGGAAAGAGCCGCCACTTCGGGGATAAGGCTCTGAAGAATATGGGCGTCAAAGAGAAGCCGCACGAAGCGGTGCATGTTTTCAGCGGAAACCTTGCGCCATTCGTCCATAATGTCCGTGGCGGGAACGTAGTCCAGCACACGGGTGGAGGCGCGCACAATTGCCAGCCAGGTGTTCGGCTCGATGGGCAGGTCGAAGTTGGCGGCAAAGCGCAGCGCGCGCACGGCCAGCAGGTAATCGTGCCGCAGGGTTTCGTCGGGCAGGCCGGTAAGGCAGATGGCTCCGCTCTTGATGTCCTCAAAGCCGTCATACACATCGCCGGTGTATTCGGGGGTGCTGAAGCCAGTGAGGCGCAGCTTGTGGCGCTCGTCGTGGCTCATGAGGTCAATCATGGTGGGGGTAATCTTGATGAGCGAAAGCTCGGGATGCCCGGCTGCGGCCACTTCGAGGGGATAAAAACGGTATATGACGCCGTTCTCTTCCATAACAGCCAGAGCGCGTTTTTCAGGCGCGGCCTGAGCCTTGGGGAAAAGCTTGAACAGCGTGTCCATATCGGGTTCGCAGGCAATGTCTACAGCCGGCTGCTCGGCCCTTTCGAGCAGATGTTCCTGCAAGGGGGCGTTGATGACGTGAGCGTCATAACCGTTGCGCAAAAAAGTTTTGCAAATGGTTATGGCGTCTTTGAGCGCTTGCTTCATCTTGATCTCCTTGCAAAAAAATGGCGGCATTGACCTGCACTATGCCTTTTGAGACCTGTGAAAGTCAAGCATGTCGCCTTGTTGTACAGCCGATGACCTGGACTTCAGGCCGTGAGGAGCCGGCATGCATTTTTGTGGGGACTTGCCGTCATGCGACACAAAAACCGTCTGCTGTGTTTGCGCGCACTGTTGGTGTGCTTGCTGCATCATGCGGGCAGATCTTTTCATGGCATATTTTCAACATTGTAAGCCAATAAGTTCATTTTATCACAATGTGCGCGTATATGAAAGCCCCCGCGCGGGCATATCCGCGCAGGGGCTTGTTTTTATGAGACTGACCGGCCGTTGCCGGGCCTTGCGCAGACAGACATTGAAAATGTTTATCTGCGGCAGCGCGGATTTTTACCATCCGCACTGCGGCGTGGTCTAGTCGTGCATGTGGTTCACTTCCATCTTGACGCCAAGGGCGATCTTCCACAGCAGGGAGAGCACCAGGGCGCCGATGGCGTACACGCCAAGAGCAACGGCAATTTCCTTGGCCGAAGGCATATACGGCGTGAAAGCCTCAAACATGTTGGGAGTGAAGCCCGCGACCAGCAGGCCGAGGCCCTTGTCGATCCACGAGGCCAGCACCAGCATGATGAGCGCGATGGGCAGCACGTTGGCATTTTCGCGCATTTTGGGCGGAATAAGCAGGGCCAGAGAAGCAAAGGCCATGATTACGGCGCCCCACATCCAGTAGCTCACCCAGGTCAGATGTCCTTCATGACCGAAGAAGAGAAAGTGGATGGGTTCTTCATGCCCGGGAATGCCGCTGTAGAAGGCGGTGAAGATTTCCAGCAGGTAGAAGAACACGTTGATGCACATGGCATAAACGATGATGGTGGTCAGGGTTTTCACGGCTTCCTTGCCGGGGTCGAAGCTGGTCAGGCGGCGCAGCACCATCATGAGCAGAAGCAGGATGGCGGGACCGGAACAGAACGCCGAGGACAGGAAGCGGGCAGCCATGATGGCGGTGAGCCAGTAATGGCGGCCGGGGATGCCTGCGTACAGGAAGGCCGTAACCGTATGGATGGAGAAAGCCCACAGGATGGAAAGGTAAATAAGGGGCTTGATCCATTTGGGCGGGTCAATCTCGTGCCTTTCGGCCTCAAGGGTGACCCAGCCAATGATGATGTTGAGGCCAAGGTAGCCGATGAGCACCATCATGTCGTAGAACATGACGGAATTGGGCGAGGGGTGGAGCATGACGTTAAGCATGCGCTGGGGCTGGCCCAGGTCCACCACGATGAACAGCGCGCACATGACCACGGCCGCCACGGCCATGAATTCGCCGAAAATGATCATGCGCTTGAATTTTTTGTAATGATGGAAGTAGGTGGGCAGCACCAGCATAACAGCCGAGGCAGCCACGCCCACGAAATAGGTGAATTGCGAAATATACAGTCCCCACGAAACGTCGCGGCTCAGGCCGGTGACGGAGAGACCGTTGTACAACTGATCCAGATACACAAGGCCGCAACCCGCGATGACGACGAGCAGAAAGAGCAGCCACATGTAGAAGGTCTTGGGACCGTCGAGCAATTTTTCAAGCATGGCCTGTTCTCCCTAGATGAGGTAGTAAACGCCGGGCTGTGTGCCCAGGCTGGGCTTGCGGCGAATACTGTAGTTGGTCGCCAAAGCCTGACGCACCGTTGAATTGGGGTCTTCCAGGTCGCCGAAAAGAATCTTGCCATTGGCTGCTTCCACGCAGGCGGGCATCTGGCCCACGGCCAGACGCTCAGCGCAGAACGTGCATTTTTCCACCACGCCGATCATGCGCGTGGGATATTCGGGATTGGGCACGGGGTTCGCCAGGAACTTGCGCGGGTCTTTGAAGTTGAACGAGCGCGCGCCGTAGGGACAGCCGGCCATGCAGAACCGGCAGCCGATGCAGCGGTGGTAGTCCATAGCCACAATGCCGTCGTCCATTTTGTAGGTGGCCTGAGTGGGACACACGCGCACACAAGGCGGATTGGTGCAGTGGTTGCACAAAAGCGGATACATGGACTCGCGGGTGTGCGTGTTCAGGTGCGCATTCATGTCGTCAGGGAAGACATGGGCGTAGCTGTCCAGCCAGAGCCACTTGATGTCCTGATTGTCAGGAATGTGCGGCACGTTGTGGAAGCTGTGGCACGCCTGGATCAGGGGCTTGTAGTCTTCGGGACCCTTGAACTGGCGCGTGTCGATAACCATGCCCCAGCGCTTGGCGTGCAGGGCGTTGGCCGCGCGTTCATACTTGCCGGGGGCAATCTGCGCCTGGGCCACGCCAGACAGGGCAGCCATGCCGCTGGTAAGGGCAAAGGCCGAAAAGCCCGCCACTTTCAGAAAGCTTCTTCTGCTCTTGTTCATTACTTGCTCCCCTGGGGAATGATGTGGCAAGTCCAGCAATACGGATCAACGCCGTTGGCTGTATGGCACTTTTCACAGAATTCCTTGTAGTTGCTGTGGCACTTCAAGCAGGTATTCTGCAGGCTGATGTTCCATTTTTTGCCGCTGGTCGCCACATAAACGCGGTTTTCCTTGCGCAGGGCCTCATCGCGCCATTCATTGAGCAGGCGCATGTGCTGGTCGCGCATGAACTGCACGTCCTCGATGCATTCCTTTTCGCCCTTGGGCAGCTCAATGCCTGTGCTCTTATAGTCCTGCCCCATCATGCTCAACCAGAAAGGGGAGGTGAACAGGGCCACAAAGATGACGATTCCGACGATAACTGCTTTGGCGTTATACATTTATTGGCCCTCCCCCTGCGCTTCGGGCGCATCCTCATCATCCGCCACGTTGGGCAGATCTTCCTGGCGCAGGTCCATGGTACGCTTGCATTCGCCCTTCATGACAAGGGCGTTGCCCACCAGTTCGTGCAGCCCGCTCACATTGACGCCGGGCGCCCAGTAGTTGGCAAGCGGGGGCAAGGTGGCGCGGTCGATGGCGCACACGCAGGCCATGTGGTTGACGCCGTATTTTTCTTGCACAAAACGCAGGGCATTGCCGCGGGGCATACCGGCGCGCATGCGCAGTTCCATGATTTCTTCGGTGTTCAGGCCCGAACCGGCGCCGCAGCAGAAGGTCTGCTCGCGGATGGTGTTTTCGGGCATTTCGTGGAAGTGGTTGCACACGGCATTCAGCACGTAGCGCGGCTCATCCAGCAGGCCCATGGCGCGTGCGGGGTTGCAACTGTCATGGAAGGTGGTGACGATATGGTCGTTACGGCTGGGATCCAGATTCAGCTTGTTGTGGTGAATCAGGTCGGCCGTAAATTCCGCGATGTGCACCATCTTGGTGGAGGCGGCGTTTTTGAACACCGTACCCGTGATGGGCGACACGGGAACTTCCATATTGGCCGGCGACGGGCCGTTGTAGGTATCCATGTACTGGTTGATCACGCGCCACATGTGGCCGCATTCGCCACCCAGAATCCATTTGGAACCCAGGCGTTCGGCTTCGGCGTACATTTTGGCGTTGAGCTTCTTCGCCATGTTGAAGGAGGTGAAGGAACCGAAGTTGCCGCCTTCAGAAGCATAGGTGGAGAAGGTGTAGTCAAGGTCAAGCTCGTGGAAGAGCATGAGGTAGCCCATGAAGGTGTAGATGCCGGGGTCGGCAAACACGTCACCAGAGGGCGTGATGAACAGGATTTCGTGGCCCTTTTCGTTGAAGGGCGTTTTGGGGCGGATACCGGTGATGGTTTCGCAGTCATCGGCCAGCATTTCCACAATTTCCACAAAGGAGTGGGGCTGGATGCCCAGGTGGTTGCCCGTGAAGCTGCAGTTTTTCACCGGGTCCATGATCCAGTGTGTGCCAAGGCCCACTTCATGCATCAGTTCACGCACAATGGCGGTGATTTCAGCGGTGTCGATGCCGTAAGGGCAGAAGAGGGAGCAGCGGCGGCATTCGGTGCACTGGTAGGCGTAGTAGAACAGTTCCTTGACTACGGAAATGTCCCAGCCGCGAGCGCCGACCTTTTTGCCGAGAAGCTTGCCCAGCATGGTGTAGTCGCGGCGGTAGAGCGAGCGCAGAAGCTCGGCGCGCAGCACGGGCATGTTCTTGGGGTCGTTGGTGCCGAGGAAGAAGTGGCACTTGTCCGCACAGGCGCCGCAGCGCACGCAGATGTCCATAAAGAGCTTGAGCGAGCGGTGCTTCTCAAGCCTGTCGGCAAAGGCGTCGCACAGGATTTCTTCCCAGTTTTCGGGCAGATTCCAGTCTTCTGCAGCCGGGTCCCACTCGTGGGGATTGGGCATGTGCAGCAGTTCCATGGTATCTTTTTTGGCCGGATAGCAGAAGCTGCCCGGCGTGAATTCCGGCTTGACGTCAAGCCAGTCTTCGGCCGGAAAATCCGGACGGCTGGCGACAAGCATTTGCGGTGTAGGTAATTTTGCCATGATGAAGACTCCTTACTCGGCGGCCTTTTCGGGTTGCTTTTCCAGCGGCAGCCCGGCTTCGGCCATGGCTTCGCGGTAGGTATCCTCGTACTCGGCGTAGGTGAAGTACTGCTTGGGCGGATTCCAGGGGTTGATATGGCGTACCCGGCGGGAATTGTTAGCCAGGTTGCGCGTGGGGCTGAAGAACACGCCCGGCATATGCATGAGCTTGGAGAAGGGGAAGTAGATCAGCAGTACGCACACCAGAGTAAGGTGGGTGAAGAACAGCGCGTTGATGCCGGCGGTGGACACGGGCGCAAAATGCGTAAGGCCCATGACGAAAATCTTGACCTGGGCGATTTCGGTCTTGTCGAAATAGCGCAGGCACAGGCCGGAGCTGATGATGCTGATAATAAGCCACAGCGGGAAATAGTCGTTGAACAGCGAGATATAGCGCAGGCGCTGGTCGAAAATACGGCGACCAAGCAGAAAGAGCACGCCCACGAGCACCAGTCCGCCGGTCATGAAAAAGCGGGGCGAACCGACCTGCATGATGCCGTCGATGGTTTCCAGAAAGGAAATACAGGACGGGATGGGCTCCATGAAGAAGCGGAAGTGGCGGATGAAAACCAGCAGGAAACAGTAGTGGAACAGCAGGGCAAACACCCAGAGCCACTTGGAGGAAAAATAGATGGTGCGCGGCCCGTTGCTGATGGGGTCATTTTCGCGCACATCGGCAACAGTGTTGCGGAACAGCGAACGGAAGAAAAACACTTCCAGAAACATGCGCCGAACCACGTCCCAGGTGTTGCTGGGGCTGTCGAGCCGGTTGGGCTTGATGAAATCAAGCGAAACTTCCTGGCCGCCGGTGGTGGGGATGGAGAAGGGTACTGGCGATTTGGCCCAGTACACCATGCGCCAGATAACACCGACGATAAAAACGACGACTGCGACATAAGGCAGCACAACGCCGAACAGAGGCGCAAGCCCTACGGCCGCTCCCGCCCAGGCGATGGCTCCTATGAGCAGCACCAGCAGTAATGAATTGAACATTCCCTACCTCACTTCCACTAAAGTTGCCTCAAAAGCCCACCACGGGATATTGAGAAATGCCTGGGCCGCACACTCCAAAGACCCGCCAGGCATGACGCAGGCAGGAGAATGCGGGGTTCAGCGTTAATCCGCCGGATGCGAAGGGCCGCCTTCCAGCTTTTGCGCCCAGCGCGCCAGTTGGGCGTACTGGTTGCGAATTTCTGTTATGCGCAGGTCTGCCACGACCTCGCGGGCCTCAGTATACATGTCAAAGGCCAGCAGGGTGAGACTGTCCAGGCGCGATTCGGCTTCCATGTAGGAGGCTGTGTCGCCAAGCGCTATGAACTCGGGCAAAAGATGCGTGCGCAGAATGGGCTTCATGAGAAAAAACACGCCCAATCCCTGGCTGGGGGCATACTTCTGCACAGCGCGCAGCCTGATAAACCTTTCAAGGGCCTTTTTTGTCTGCCCAGGATCAACATGCTCACCGGCCATGGCGTCATACAGCGCCCCGGCCGCCTCTTTGGTCATATGGGCGACAGGGTTGGCAAAAGGATCGTTGCGCGTGCGCAAAAAACCTGTCGTTTCAAACGGGTAGGTGTCAAACACCCCCTCGGCCCACAGGCGAACAATTTCACTTTTGTGCTTCCTGAACAATTCCTGTGCTTTCATTCCGCCCTCGCGCCTTACGGATAAGGCTGTTTCATATAAAGGGGAAGCGCAAAGGGCGTCAAGCCCCTTTACCGCCGGACTGCAATACTTGCGTACTTTTTTGCACAATATCGCGTTCTGCTTGCCCGGCGTTCAGGGTTCGGCCCAATTGCGTAGTCCAAACGTATGTTGGAGCAGGCCCGCCGTTATTTATACCATAATCAGGGCCTTATCTGCCCGGTGACATATAACCGTACCCTTGGCCGGTGCTGTCTGCCGCCCGGCAAGCCATGCCGTCAGGGCATTTTCATTGTGAAACTGCTCTGGCGGCTGCGTAAGTAAACGCAATTTATTTGCACTGTTAAGCGCCGAAGTGAGCGTGTCTTAAATATTGAGAATGTGCATTCTCAACGTTAATCTGTTTTAGTCCGGAGCGTGGTTGCCGTCAGACTTGCTGCAGGCACGCCGCCGCTGCGGCCTATTCCGGGCAGGGGGCCGGGCCGCC
>NZ_JBAIYR010000039.1:0-12067 GCF_036763145.1 Desulfovibrio sp. 1188_IL3213
CGCGCCGGACTTGGCCCCACATAATAGACCACCGCGCCCTCAAGGCTCACGGGCAGGGGTTCGCCCCTGTCCAGGGTTTCCACAAGGCGTTTGTGGGCTGCGTCGCGCGCGGCCAGTATGGTGCCGGAAATAAGCACCCTGTCTCCGGCGCGCAGTGAACGGGCAGTGGCATCATCAAAGGGAGCGCGTATTCTTTTGATTTCTTCTGACATGGCTCCCTCCTACAGCACGGCTTCGGCGTGGCGCGCCGCGTGGCAGTTGATATTTACGGCTACCGGCAAGGAAGCGATATGTGTCGGCGCCCATTCCACATGTACCTTGAGGGCGGTGGTGATGCCGCCCAGACCCTGGGGGCCGACGCCGGTTTTGTTGACCATTTCCAGCAGCTCATCCTCAAACGCCGCATAGCGCGGGTCGTGGTTGCGGCTTTCAAGGTCGCGGGCGGCAGCGCGCTTGGCGCATATGGCGGCCATTTCCATTGTCCCGCCTATGCCGACGCCGATGACCAGAGGCGGACAGGAATTGGGGCCGGCGGCCAGCACCGCATCCAGAACCACCTTGCGCACTCCGTCAATGCCGTCTGCCGGCACGAGCATCTTGAGCACGCTCTTGTTTTCCGAGCCTGCCCCCTTGGGGGCCAGCCGCAGGCGCAGCCCGTTGCCGGGTACAATGCGGGTATGGATGACGGCAGGGGTGTTGTCCTTGGTGTTTTTGCGCTCAAACAGTGGCTCGTCCACACAGGATTTGCGCAGATATCCTTCAGTGTACCCCTTGCGGATGCCCTCATTGACGGCATCTTCAAAAGGACCGCCCACAATGCGCACATCCTGTCCCACTTCGGCAAAGACCACGGCAAGGCCGGTATCCTGGCACAGGGGCAGATCGCCCCTGGCGGCGATTTCAGCATTTTCCAGCAGTTGATCCAGGATGTTACGCCCCACGGGCGATGGTTCGCGCGTTCGTGCCGCGCGCATGGCCGCAACCATGTCGTCCGGCAGGCGGTAGCAGGCTTCTATGGCCAGTTCCGCCACAGTGCGCGCTATGTCGTCAAAATGGATTTCCTTCATGTCCACACCGTCCCGTTCTTTATCAGCATTAACTGCTGTGGCGCCCATGGCCACAGCGCACCTGACGGCAGCCTAATGGAAAGGCCAGATCAGGGGGATAAGCAGCCAGCACATGATAAGGGTAATGAGCTGCAAGGGCCAGCCGGCCTTGACGTAATCAAGGAACGTGTACCTGCCGGGGCCAAGTACGATGGTGTTGGGCGGCGTGGCAATAGGCGTAAGAAAGCAGGCCGAGGCTGACATGGCTATACCCATGATGATGGGCAGGGGAGAAATACCGCTGCCCAGAGCAATGGGCAAGGCCAGAGGAGCCATAAGGGCTGCCGTGGCGGTATTGGACATGAAGTTGGTAATGATCGCCGTGAGCGCACAGCAGACGAGCATGAGCAGCCAGGGATCGCTGACAGTGCTGACCACCGCGTTGGCTACAATAGCCGCCGCGCCGGACTTGTCCATTGCTGCCGACATGGACAGCATGCCCGCAAACAGAAAAATGGTTGTCCAGTCAACGCTGCGGAATGCTTCACGCATGGTCATACAGCCGGTAATGACCATCATGCAGGCGCCAAACATGGCCGCCGTCGTCAGGGGAACAAGTTCACTGGCCATCATGAAGACTACGAAGGCAAAGACGGCCATGGCATGCCACATTTTATTTTCGCGGCGCGGCTGGGCTTCTTCCGACAGAACAGCATCGTCGATCTGTCGTCCTTCGGGCAAAAAGCGGTGTCCTATCAGTCCGTAGTAAAGAAGGCCCGCGACCAGAAGCGGAATGCCGATCAGACCGAATTCGAAAAAGCCGAAAGGACTTTGCCCGGTCTGAGAGAGCATGGAGTTGATGATGCCGTTGGGCGGCGTGCCTACCAAGGTTACCGTGCCGCCAAGAGAAGCCGCAAAGGCTACGGGCATAAGCACTTTTCCGGGGGCCAGCTTGGCCTTCATGCACATGCCGAGAATCATCGGCACGGCGACCACCGTGGTTCCTGTATTGGAAAGCACAGAGGAAAGCAGTCCCACTGCGGCCATGGCATAAACAAGAAGCTTGATGGGGTTGCCTTTGGAAAGCCTGACAGCCAGAGCACCAACCTTGTCTGCAAAGCCGGTAATGAATGTGGCCTCACCCACGATAAACATGGCCATGAACAGTACCACTGTGGGATCGCCAAAGTAACTGAAGGCGACTTTTGAAGATATGACGTTTGTCAATGACAGGGCCACCGGCACAAGCAGTGCTGTTATGGGCAGCGGTACAACTTCAGTAAAAAACATGATTGCCGCAATAACAAGAATGCCCAGGGTGATGTACGCTTTTGTCGGATCTTCAGGCAGCTTTATACCCAGTTGGTTTGCGGCGAACACATCCTGGGCAGCAATAATTGCAAGCATTGCCACAACCATTGCAAGAAAAAAAGATCGCTTCATCCGTCAACCTCCAAGCAAGATAGAGTTGATGGTGTCTCTTTCATGCCATAAAGACAAATTATGAAGCATTAGAGACGTTTATGTATAGCGCTATAAATTTAATCAATATACTTACACGATTATTTATTCATTACAATAGATTTTTATTGAATGAGTGATCAATGATACATATTTTCAAGAAAAACAGTAAAGAAGGAAAAAAAATAACTATAATGCATTGAATGTAAAAAAAATCACAATATAGTGTGATTGAATAGAGTTGTTGGTTAATCATTATTAATAAACTATCTATTTAAGAATATGCACATGTATTGTTCTTGTGTTATTTTCCATTGATGTTTTGTTATTTGCAGTGCCGCTGTATGGGAAATGTAACCTGGCAATGCGGGGCCGTCAGGAGAATATTTTTGTCTGATAGTTATATATTCAAATGTTATATGTTTTATATTATGATACCACCCAGGCGGGTTGCCTGACCATAAGAAAGCCCGTTGGCAACGGAGAAACACCTTGCCGATAACGGCGGACAGGCTAAATGCAGGCGTGTTTTTTCGCTCTTCCGGCAGAGGGCTTCAATGTGGTGTGTTTTGTGCTTTTGGGGTACAAAGGGGCGGCAATCTGTCTGAACTCCAGGCAGGCCGGGGATAATACGCGCAAGATGGAAAAGCATGTTTCGTTTCGTGAAGCTTTTCCCGTTGTCTGGTGCGTCAACCCGCTGTTTTTGCTGTTTCAATGTGCCGTTTTCAGACTATGGCAACTGTGAACACCCATTCTGGTAATTTCCGGCAAGATGTCTGGAGCCGTGATTCTGCCAAAGGGCTTGCATAAAAAAAATTTGGCAAGTAGGGATTGAATCTGCCGCATTTACCCGGGTATATGTGTGCGCTGCGGGGGGCGGGGTTGTCGCCCGTGCGTTCACTGGTGGGCGGTTCTGCCGTTCACGCTGAACATAAAAAATTTGGAGGATTTGTAATGAAACGTCTTGTTGCGCTTTTTGTCGCCGTGGGTCTGATCTGTGGGCTTGCTCTCAGCACGGCTCCCACTGCGGGGGCGGCTACTGTCATCAAAATGGCCGGTATGAAGCCGGAAGGCGAACCGGAAACCATAGGCATGCACCTGTTTGGCAAGTATCTGAAAGAACTTTCCAACGGCAAATATGAAGTGCAGGTTTTCCCCAACAGCCAGCTTGGCAAGGAAGACGCCTACATTGCCGCGACCCGCAAGGGCATCATCCAGATGTGCGCCACCGGCACCCAGACCTCGGCTCTGCATCCGGCCATGGCCATGCTTGAAACCCCCATGCTGTTCGACAATCTTGACCATGCCCGCCGCGCCATGGAAGGCAAGACGTTTGAGCTGATCAATGAGGGTTTTACCGAAAAGTCCGGCCTGCGTACCCTTAACGCCTTTCCTTTGGGCTTCCGCCACTTCTATTCCAAAAAGCCCATCAAGGAAGTGAAAGACCTCGAAGGCCTGCGCATGCGCGTACCCAATATTCCCCTGTACACCAACTTTGCCAAGGAATGCGGCATCAGCGGGCAGCCCATGCCCTTCGCCGAAGTCCCTGGCGCCCTTGACCAGGGTGTGATTGACGGCGGCGACAGCCCCCTTGCGGACATCGTCAGCCTCAAGATGTACGAAATCACTCCCGAGATCAGCCTTTCCGGCCATATCCTGGTCATCCATTCCCTCTACATCAACGACAAATTCTTCAAGTCCCTGCCTGAACAGGACCAGAAGTGGATTGAAGAGGCCGCCAAACGTTCCGCCGATGACGTGTGGGCTATGGTTGCGGACGGCGATGAAAAGGCCAAGGCCACCATTCTTGCCAACAAGGGCAATATTCATGAGCCGAGCAAGGAACTTCATGAGCATCTGGTGAATGCCGGCAAGCGCAGCTGGAAGCTTTTTTACGACACTGTACCCAATGCCCAGGCCATTCTTGATAGCGCCGACAGCTATCGTGAATCCAAATAAGACACAGTATGTTGCTACAAAGGGCCAGAAAGCATTTTCCGGTCCTTTGTAGCAAGCAAGCCAGACAGGCCGTGCCGCATGACAGGCGGCTGCGTGCCGTTTTCGCAGAGGTTGCAGATGCAAAACGAAAATTCAAAAGAATACCCGCCGGACCACGCTCCCGGAGTATACACCCTACATGAACCGGACCTGAATCCGCCCAAAGAGACAAAAGCTCAGCTGCTTTTTGAAATTTTTTGTGCAGCGATTTTTTTGGGCATGATCGGCCTGGTTTTTTATAACGCTTTTCTGCGTTACGTTTTTTCGTCCAGCTATCCTCCCAGTGAGGAATGGGCGCGCTTTCTTTTCATTTACATCACGTTTTTCGGCGCCATCGAAGCTTTTTACCGCAACAAACACATTGCTGTGGACATGTTTGTGGTGCTGCTCAAGGGCGCATCGCGCAAGTATGTTGATATTACAGCATCACTTTGCAGCATTTTTGCCCTGGGGCTGCTGCTGTACGGCGGCATCGTCAACGTGCTGCAGACCATGGATACCTATTCCGTGGCCACGGATGTCAATATGGCCTTTATCAACGGCACCTTGCCCATCATGGCTTTTTGCGCCCTGATCTTCCAGTTGCGCTCCCTGGCGGTGCTCGTTCGTCGTCCGGCAGACACCTTCCATAAGGGATAGGAGAGAAAAATGGAGCTGTTTATTTTTCTGGGAACTCTCTTTTTCTTTCTTGCTCTTGGCATTCCTATCGCTCTGGTTCTGGTGCTCTGCGCCATAGTGCTCATGTGGCACTCCGGCATGTGGGACGCCATGATCATCCCAGGCAGCATGCTGGACGGGGCCAACAACTATCCCCTCATGGCTATTCCCTTTTTTGTGTTCGCCGGCGAAATCATGTCCGCGGGCGGCCTTTCAAAAAGGGTGGTGCAGCTGGCCCAGCTCATGATCGGCCGGGTTCGCGGCGGGCTTGGCTATGCGGCCATTATCGCGAGTATTCTTTTTGCAGGTCTTATGGGCAGCTCTGTTGGCGAAGCCGCGGCTTTGGGCGGGCTGCTGCTGCCCATGATGAAGCAGGTGGGGTATAATCCGGGTCGCGCCGGGGCTGTTATTGCCTCGGGCGCCATTCTTGGTCCCATCATTCCGCCGAGCACCAACTTCATTCTGCTTGGCGCCACCATCAGCGGCCTTTCCATTACCAAGCTGTTCATGATCGGCCTTGTGCCCGGCATTATGATCGGTCTGGCACTCATGGTCGTGTGGTTCTTTGTGGTACGCATCGACGGCTACAACGAAACCATCACCTTTACCAGGGCCGAAGCCATAAAGATTCTTTTTGATGCAACCCCGGCCTTCATGATGCCGGTGCTGCTGCTGGGCGGTATCCGTTTCGGGATATTCACCCCCACTGAGGGCGGTGCCTTTGCGGCCATCTACGCCATCGCAGTGTGCATGCTCTATTACCGCGAGCTTTCATTTCGTGATCTTTTGCGTGTGAGCGCCCGCGCCGCGCACACGACTTCTGTGGTCATGCTGGTTGTTGCCGCAGCCACTGCGGTGGGCTGGTTTATCACCATTGCGCAGATACCCAATCAGATGACAGCGTTGTTTACGCCCCTGATTGACAATCCCATTATGCTGCTGCTGGCGATCAACCTTTTCCTCTTCCTTATCGGCATGGTCATGGACCTGACGCCCAATATCCTGATCTTTGCGCCGGTGTTTTACCCGTTGATCCAGCAGGCGGGCATTGACCCGTATTACTTCGGGCTGCTTTTTGTGCTCAACCTCGGTATCGGCGTTATCACACCGCCGGTGGGCACAGTGCTGTATGTTGTGTGCGGCATTGGCAATATCAAAATAACGCAGCTTGTTGTCAAACTGATCCCCTTTATTTTGATAGAAGTCATCATGCTGCTTGTGCTGCTCTTCTTCCCCTCGCTGTCGCTTACGCCCCTCAACTGGCTTATGGGCGGCAACTAGAGCAGATTAACTTTGAAAAAGGGTAAAATGCTCTAACGCTGCACGAAAGTGCAGTGCGTCACAACGTGGCGTGGGTTCAGCCGAAAATCGCATTTTTCGACTGAATGAACATGCTGAAATATGAAGCATTTCAGCGCTAACCTGCTCAGGAGCACGGTAAAGAACCGTGTTCTGAAGAGGCAGAGCATTGCAGACTGAAGTGCTCCGGCTCATTATGAAAAAGCCGCTCCGTAAGGAGCGGCTTTTTCATGCGCATGCATATCTTCGGGCGCGTGAGCTGACGTGACTGGCAGCCGAGGCAGGGGGGCAGCGCTCCGTCATCTCCAGTATGCCTCCGCATGGCCCAGATCGTCCACAACCAGGGTAGGCTGGACGCTTTCCTTTTCAAGGTCCGCGCGCACTGCCTCGCCGCTCAGCACAAGAATGAAATCAATGCCGGCATTTTCCGCCAGCTTTTTATCTGTGCTGAGGCGGTCGCCCACCATGACCATTTCATCTTTGGCATAGCGCTTCAGAAGCGGGGCCAGCACCGTGGGGTCCGGCTTGCCGAAGATGTGCTGCGGGCTGCGCCCGGTGGCGGTCTGGTACAGGCTGATGAAGCTGCCCACATCAGGAAGCGGGCCTTCGGGGGAGGGGCATACAAGGTCGGGATGCGTCGCCAGAAAAAGCACCTTGCCGTCCTGAAGCAAAAGGGCCGACCGGGCCAGCTTTTCATAGGTCAATTGGGTGTCATAGGCCAGAATGACTGCCTGCGCGCCATCTTCGGTCAGCTGCAGTTCGGGCATGCGGCTTTGCAGGTCGCTTTGAAAATCGCTGTTTCCCACGGGATAGGCGCGGCTGATATTGTTGGCGCGCAGAAAATCCACCAGGGGGCTTACCGGCGAAAGCATGCGCTCAATATGGGCGGGAATGCCCATGCCCCGGAGTTTTTCCACATAGCTTGCGGGCGATTTGGACGTATTGTTGCTGAGAAAATAAAAATCCAGGTCCTGCCAGTGGCGCTGTATAAAGCTTACGGCCCCTTCAATGGGGATATGCCCAAGGTATACGGTTCCGTCCATATCCAGAATCACACAGCGCTTCTTTGACCAGTTCATGACATTCCTTTTTCTTGTATCCGTGTCGCGTTTTTGTTCCGCTTTTTTTGTAAAAAAAGCAGAGAGCAGGCAGGGCATATCCAACTTTTTAATAAGATTCGCAAGCTTGACGCAAGACAGCAAAAAGCTCAACATGGCAGGCAGAAAAAACAGATGTCATCCTGCCCTGCAAGGCTGGCCCGAACAAGTGCGGCCCGCCTATTCTATCCGGACATGGTTGCATAAGCTACATATATATCAGGAGACTGCATGCTGGAAACAACCGTTGTAGTCATTGGAGGCGGCGCGACCGGCATCGGTGCGCTGCGCGACCTGTGCATGCGGGGAATTCCCGCCATTTTGCTTGAGCAGGGGGGCATCGCCCACGGAACCAGCTCACGCTTTCATGGTCTGCTGCACAGCGGAGCGCGGTATGTCGTCAATGACAATGAATCCGCCCGGGAGTGTATTGAGGAAAACATGATCGTGCGTCGTATCGGCAGGCAATGCGTCGAGGAAACCGAAGGTTTTTTCGCGCTTACGCCGCAGGACGACCCCGCATATGTTGAAAAGTTTGTCATGGGTTGCCGCGAGGCTGGTATTGACGCGCAGGAAATTGACGTGACCGAGGCGCTGCGCCTGGAGCCGAATCTTTCGCCTGAGGTGCGCCGGGTTTTTCGTGTGCCGGACTCCTGTGTGGACGGCTTCCGTCTGGTGCTGCACAACGCCATGTCTGCCCGGCGTCATGGCGGGCGTATGCTCACCTACCATGAGGCAACTGCCATAAAGTTGCGCAATGGCCGGGTGTGCGGCGTTACAGCCATTGACCGCCACACCGGGGCAACCGTTGACATTGCCTGCCAGTGTGTCATCAACGCCGCAGGCTCGTGGGCCGGACGCATTGCGGGCATGGCTGGCCTTGATGTGGCGCTTTCGCCCGACAGGGGAACGCTGGTGGTTTTCAACCACCGTTTCACCTCAAGGGTCATCAACCGTCTGCACCCCAGCGGCGACGGCGATATTTTCGTGCCGCACGGCTCCATCACCATTCTCGGCACCACCTCCGCATCCACCGACAGGCCGGACGACACCACCCCCACAACGGAAGAAGTGCTGCGCCTGCTTGATATTGGCGAGCCGCTTTTTCCTCAGGTGCGCCAGTACCGCATTTTGCGCGCATTTGCCGGAACCCGTCCGCTGTATACGCCGGGCGGGGCGGCAGGGCGCAAGGCCAGCCGCAATTTTCATATTGTGGACCACGCGGATGAGGGCCTTGAGGGTATGGTCAGCATTTTCGGCGGCAAGCTCACCACCTATCGCCTCATGGCGGAGCGCGTCGTTGACCGGGTTTGCGCCAAGCTGGGCCACAGCGCTGTGTGCCGCACGGCAACTGAAGCCCTTGTGCCGGATGCGGACGAAGCCGTGCTCAAGCGGGCGTCCCGCTTCTTTCCCATGCAGGGCCTGAATCTCATGGCCGACCGGCTTGGCGATGACCTGCCTGCCGTGCTGGAGCTGGCCGAAAAACAGGCGGGCAATCCGCTGATTTGCGAATGCGAGATGGTGAGTCTGGCTGAAATTGAATATGTGGCGCGCCAGCCTGCCACATTCTCCCTGACGGACATACGCTTGCGTACGCGCCTCGGCATGGGAACATGCCAGGGGGCCTTTTGTTCCCTGCGCACGGTGGGCGCTCTTGCCGAGCACGACGTGCAGCTTGAACTGACACCCACGGACAATGTCCGGCGTTTTCTTCAGGAGCGGTGGGGCGGGCTGCGCTTTGCCCTGTGGGGCATGCAGGCTCGTGAAATGGAACTGAGCCGTGCCATTTATGCTACTACTCTCAACCTGGACGGAGCCGCTCATGAGCAGGACTGTTGACGTACTTGTGGCCGGTTCCGGCATGGCCGGGCTTGTGGCCGCTCTTACTGCCGCAAGCCAGGGCAAGAAGGTCCGCATGCTCACCACGGGCATGGGTTCCCTCGCCATCAGCGGCGGCAATGTCGATATTCTGGCCTATGCGGACGGCAGATATGTGGCCGACCCCTGGGCAGGGATGGCGCTTTTGTCCGCCGAGCATCCGTACAGGATCATGGGCGCGGAATGCGTGCGCGAAGCCATGAAATTTTTTCAGCGCCAGATGGAGGCCCGGCAGTGGCCCATGCAGGCGGCGTCCACTCCGGAGGGGAAGGTGTGCAATGTGCAGATCCCCACTATTATGGGTACGCTCAAGCCAACCCATCTGCTGCCGGCCGGGCTGGATACCAAGGCCCTCAGCAAGGCGCGCCGTATTCTTGTGGTCAGTGTGGAAGGGCTGCGCGATTGCCGCCCGGCGCTTGTCATAAGCCAGTTGCGCCGCTACAGGGCCTGGGCCGACAGGGAATTTGTCCCGCTCACAGTGCCTTCGCCTCTGGGCGAAACGCACCGCAGCGCCACGGCTCTTGATCTCGCGCGCCTGATGGACAAGCCGCAAAGCCGTCAGTGGCTGCTTGAGACGCTGAAATCTCACGCAGGTTCCTGCGATCTGGTTCTTTTGCCGCCCATCTGTGGCAGCAAGGCCCGGCCGGACGCCTGGCAGGCCGTTGAGGCGGCGGCTGGATGTCCTGTTGTGGAAATGCTGTCCATTCCTCCGGGAGTGGGAGGGCTGAGGCTGCGCGATGCGCTTTTGCGGGCCTTGCGCGAGTATGATTTTGAACTGTTTGAAAATGCCAGGGTGCTTCGCGCTGAAACTGTCGGCAAAAAATGCACGGCGCTCGTGGCTGAAGCTTCCGGTCAGGAGCGTCGCCACGAGGCCCGCACGTTTGTGCTGGCTACGGGCGGCATTTTGGGGGGAGGGCTTGACCTGGCTCCCGGTTCCGCCCGCGAAAGCATTATGGGGCTGGACATTGCCGTACCCGATGATGTGGAGCAATGGTCGGAATCCGAGCTTTTCGGCAAGCATCTGTTCGCCCGCATGGGGGTGCGTGTTGACAGCACCATGCGCCCGGTCAGTTCTCAGGCCGCTGTCTGCTGGAACAACGTTTTTTTTGCGGGGCGCAGCCTGGGCGGCTATGACTACGCAACGGAAAAGAGCGGTCACGGCGTTGCCGTTGCCACTGGCTGGCAGGCCGGACGTATGGCCGCAGCGGCAGCTTCGGAGGAGAGCATATGAGCACGCGCATAAATCCCGATCACTGCATCGCCTGCACCACCTGCGTTGTGCATTGCCCCGTGGCTGACGCAACCTCCAAGTTTCTTGGTCCCCGCATGATCGGCCCTGCCTATGAGCGCTTCCGCCTGCTGGGGCTGAATGAAGATCCGTCGCTGCATTACTGTTCCAATTGTAAAAACTGCGACATCACCTGCCCGCACGGCGTGCCTGTCTCCAGTCTGAACATGATGGCGCGGGCCGACCAGTGTAAAAAAACGCCCCCCGGCCTGCGTGACTGGATTTTGGGCCACGGCGAACTGATGGCAAAGTGGCTGCATCTTATCCCGGCGGTGCTTAAAAACTTCGGCATGCTCAATCCGGTGACGCGGCAGGTGCTGCACAAACTCGGCATACACAAGCGCGCCCCCTTGCCCGCTTTTGCCGGCAGCAACTTCCGCACATTGGCGCGCAAGGTGAAGCAGCCGGAAACCGGGCGCAACGTGGTTTTTTATCCTGGCTGCTATGTGGACGTGTACGACCCGCAAACCGGGTTGGACATGATCTGGGCCATGAACCGGGCCGGCTACAAGGTTATTGTGCCGCAGGATATCGTTTGCTGCGGCCTGCCGATGGTTGCCAATGGCTTTTGGCAACACGCCAGAAGCAATGCCGAGCACAATCTGCGCGCCTTGGCGCAGTGGCGTGATCAGGGGCTGCCGGTAGTCACGGGTTGCCCCAGTTGCGCGCTCATGTTTCGTGTGGATCTGCCCGAATATTTTCCTGACCTGGATGCAAAGTATGGGGCATGCCGTCTGGACGACGCGCAGGATTTTCTGCTGGCGTGCGCCGATTCCGGGGAACTGGACACTGCGCCGGACAAATCCCTGCAAGACCAGCCGGATATGAAGATCATCTATCATGCTCCCTGCCACTTGCGCGCGCAGGGCAACGGCCTGCCCAGCCTTGAGCTGTTGCGGCGGCTGCCCGGAGTAAGCGTCAGCGACGCGCATGCCGGGTGCTGCGGCATTTCGGGCAGCTATGGCTTCAAAACCGAGAAATACGATATCGCGCAAGAGGTGGGAGCCGCGCTTTTCGCTGCCGTCAAGGAAAGCGGCGCGGATGTTTCCGCTTCAGAGTGTGGAACCTGCCGCGTGCAGATCAGGCATGGCAGCGGCAAGGACTGTCTGCATCCTGTGAGCATCCTGCGGCAAAGGCTGGAATCCGGGAATAAAAGCAGAAAAGCATAAAGCAGAAGGGCGAGTAAAAACTCAGGGCGGGGAACGCATTGTTCCCCGCCCTTTTTGTAACTAGAAAACCCCCCGCTAGGCGGGGGGTTCTAAAAAGCTTATAGCTTTGCCCAAGTGAGTAAAACTCCTTTTGATTTGTTAAAAAATCTCGCGGTCTGGCAACTGCGAGTCAAC
>NZ_JBAIYR010000040.1:0-11858 GCF_036763145.1 Desulfovibrio sp. 1188_IL3213
TAGCACGCGTAGTGCACGCGCACGCCGTAGAACATTTCGGGCCGCCCCTGCGCGTCAAGGCTCGGCAGGCGGTCATAGGTGATGATGTAGGTCAGGATGGAGCTCATGACCTCGGGAATGGCCGGACAGCCGGGAACCTTGATCTGCGGCTTGTTGGGGAAAAGCTTGTGCAGCGGGGTGGCCGCCGTGGGATTGGGTGAAGCGGCCTGCACACAGCCCCAGGAGGCGCAGGTTCCCCAGGCGACCACGGCCTTGGCATGCTCCACGCCGCGCTTGAGTTTTTCATAAAAGGGCTTGCCGCCGTCAATGCAGTACATGCCCTGTTCATTCAGGGGAACGTTACCTTCCACCGCCAGAATGTACTGGCCCTTGTATCTTTCAATGGCCTGCTCATAACAGGCGTTGGCCTGTTCGCCGGCCGCCGCCATAATGGTGTCCTGATAATCCAGGGCAATCATTGAAAGGATGATGTCGGCCGCCAGGGGATGGGCCGTGCGCAGGAAGGACTCAGTGCAGCAGGAACAGGAAAGGCCGTTGATCCAGAGCACCGGAAGGCGGGGTTTTGTGGAAAGGGCCTGGGCGATAGCCAGGTCCGCTCCGGGGCCAAGCCCCATTGCAACGGCCGTGAGCGCGCAGAACTTCATGAAGTCCCGGCGGCTGACGCCTTTGTTGCGCAGAACCTCGGCGGTTGTTTCAAGACGTGCCATAGTTACCTCAACGCTTTCTTAGGTTGGAAGTGAGCCGTGAGGAGGGGGAGGGGTGCAAAGCCGCACCGGGCAGAAAAGGGCTATGCCAAGCCCGCTTTATCATAAAACCTACTAATAAGACTATAGGGCCGTACTCGCAAAAGCAAGTGAAAAAATTGGATGAATTATGTTGGATTAATGGTATCGCCTGGGGTGGCGCGTGCGGCAGTGCGAGAAAAGCGGCAGATATATAGCATTTCGTATTTTCCCTGTGCTTTCGTTGCCGCGTGGTGGCTGGCAGGCGGGCGCACTAGAGCAGTTTCACTTTGAAATTGCTCTGGCGACTGCGCGAGCAGGCGCCCGCCGCGAAGGCGTAAGCGCAATTTATTTGCGCGGTTAAACGCCGAAGCGAGCGTGTTTTAAACTTTGAAAATATACATTTTCAAAGTTAATCTGCTCTAAAAGAGAGGTTCTTTTGTTCAAAAGAACCTCTCTTCATAACAGACTTTCAGCGGTCCGGCGGCAAGAGCCAATTGTCGGTGGGCGCGTTGGAAACTTTAGAGCAATTTCACTTTGAAATTGCTCTGCTGACGCGAAGGCGGCAGCCGCCACCAAGTGGCGTGGATTCTGGCGAAAACCACGTTTTTCGCCAGAATGATGCGTTGAAACAGGGAGTGTTTCAAAAGCAAAATGCTCTAGTGGAGAAGATCCCGGCAAAGTTTTACGGCGCTGCCCCGGGCGCTTGCCCGCGTAGAAGCGCAGCGCTGTCGTGGGGACGGTGCTGCTCATGCGGAAGCCCGAGCCTTTTTACATCAGCATTATTCCGTTCGCCGTGGGCCTTGGCCCACGGCGAACGGGCAATGCTATTCTTCTTCTCCCGCGCCTTCAAATTCAATGAAGCCGGGGTTCACGTTGGTCATGGCGTTAACGATAAGTTCCACCAGGCCGCCGTAGGCGAAGTTGTTCTTGGTGTACAGGTCGTTGTGCTCAAGGATTTCGCGGATCTGGCCCTTGCAGTTGGAGCAGGGGGCGCAGATGTACTTGCGGGTTTCGGGGCCAAGGCAATCCTTGAAGGCTTCGCTGATCTGCCACATCTTTTTGCGGCCGGAGATGTTACCGCGCCATTGTTCGATGTTGTTGCGGGTCATGATGGCAAAGCCGGAACCGCCGCCGCAACAGTAGTTGTCCACGCCGTGGCAGGGCATTTCGCGGAACTGGGGCGCGATTTTACGCAGAATTTCGCGCTGCGGTTCCACGATGCCCATAAGACGCACCACGTTGCAGGGGTCGTGCAGGGTCACGGGAAAGTCGTTGCGCGAGGGGTCGAGCTTGAGGCGGCCGCTCATGACGATGTCGCGCAGGGTGACATAGCAGCTTTCGCGCGGAACCTGGTATTCAAAGGGGATCACGCGATCAGCGATGACGGTGAGCGCCTTGTGGGCATGGCCGCATTCGCCGATGACGATTTTTTTGACGCCCAGTTCCTTGGCGGCCATCATGTGCTGCAGGGCGATGCGGGCTGTCTGGGCATCGTCGTAGAACACGCCGTAGTTCACGCCGTCATAGGCAAGGGCCTTGCTGGAAAGCGTCCACGACAGGCCGGCTTCCTGAAAGATAAGCGAGAAGGAGGCGATGTTTTCAGGCCAGGCCATGATTTCGCCGGCATTGTGCAGCAGCATGATGTCCGCGCCCTGCACGTCAAAGGGCGTATGGATGCCCACGCCGGTGATTTCCGTGTAGTCCTCGTCGATGAACTCCACGTTTTCTTTCACCACTTCGGGGGTCATGCCCGTGGAAGAGCCGGCCTTCATGTGGTTCATGGTGCCGCGTTCGTGCAGTTCGCGGGGGTAGATGCCCAGTTCCTGGCTGAAGACCTTGCGGATTTCGCGGGCCATCAGGCCGTTGTCCACACCGATGGGGCAGGTCTGGGCGCAGCGGCGGCAAAGGTTGCAGCGGTAGGCCAGTTCGCCCAGGCGGGCCACGGTTTTCCAGTTCAGGTTCATGTCGCCGTAGCGCCATTTTGCCAGGGGTTCTTTCTTCACATACTGCTTGTAGATGCGGCGGAAGATTTCGGAGCGGAAGTTGGGCCGGTACATTTCGTTTTCGCCCGACATCTCATAAAGATGGCAGGCATCGGAACAGGAGTTGCACTGCACGCAGTTGTCCATGCTGGTTTCAAGCATGGGCAGGAAGGTCCAGTTGTTTTCCTTGCTGAACAGCTTGCGCACACCGTCGAGGAACTTGTTGACCAGTTCTTCCTCTTCTTCACGGTTTTTGGGCTTGGGAATGTTCAGCACGCAAACTTCGTCAAGAATACAGGCGGTGTTTTCTTTCTGCTCTTCAGTAAAGGGCTTCCAGGGCATGGTATGCATATCCACAGCCAGTTCGGGGATCTCTTTCAGGTCAATGCTGACCATCTGCCCGTCGACGGTGGAAACGTCAGTCAAGCGAAGGTTGTCTTTCATGTCTGAACTCCCTAGTCTTCTTTCTTTTCTGTGGGGTTGGTGGTGGCAACATCCACCCAGGTCCTGGGGGTTCCATCACCGGAGATATGCTTGGCCGACCAGGTCACATTGAACTTGAGGGCCTCAAGGATCTTCTGTTTGTTCTTTTCGCTGTAGTTGGTAGGCTCGTCGCCCCAGCGGATGTCGTGGTACATGAAGTACTTCATGATCAGGTGGCCCATGTTGGTCATGGGGATCCAGATGAGCAGGAAGAAGCCGAGCAGCAGGTGCAGGCTGAAGAGCGTGCTGGTCTGCGGAGCAAAATTGAAGGTAAGCAGGTTATAGATGAAGGTGCGGGCCAGTTCGAAATACGAAGGAGCAACAGCCCAGGCGGCCAGACCCAGCACGCCGAAGACCACAAACACGCCCAGGTTGAAGTAGTGTTCGGGCGTGCTGTAGCGGCGCAGGCCTTCATCATTGCGGCGACGCTCAATAAGGCCGATGCCGCCGATGACGATGCACAGCGCGCCGACCAGCACAACGGCGTTGATGACGTTGCCCACGAAAATCATGACGCCGCCCTGCGGGTTCAGACCAAAAATCTGGGCGATGACGGCACAGAGCACAATGATGGTTCCGCCCATGAGCATGTACATGCCCACGTGGAAGGGGTAGGTGCGCACCCACAGCTTCAGGTTGTGCTCAAAGGTGGCGTGCAAAAAGAGCACTTCGGTCAGAATGCCCTTGATGTCGCCCCAGTGTGAAATATGGCGCGGCTTGGTCCACCAGTCTTTTTCTTCCATAAAACTGCCGCCATAAGCAGCCTTTTGTGCGCCCTCATGGGGGACCGGATAGAGTTCCCAGCGTACATGCAACGGACTGGCCGCCATGTAGGACCGGATTTTCAAGTATGCCATGCAAAAGAAGCCGGCTACCGCCAAATAGCCCAAGATGTAGAACAAAATGGTCATGCGTTTTCTCCCGTAGGGTCAATATGCCGCTGAAACATGGGTTCGGCGGGCCCGGCCCGGCCGGTGCGCCGCTAACAGCCCGGCATGCGTCTGCTTGCCTGCAACCTCTCCTGAAAAATTACCGGGCCAATGACTGTGGCGGACCGTCCTTGTCAGGAATTGGTCACGTTAAGGGGTGAAGTCAAGATGGCCGGTGGCACTCCTGATACCTAAAATATAAAAAAATGCAAAGATGTCAGATAGATTCATTACGATAAAATTAATCAAGATTAATCTAATTTTATTTAAGAAAATCAGATAGATTTAAAGCCCAAAAATATTTTTTTGGCAAGAAAAAATATTTTTCCGGCAAGCAGAATCACCGGCTAAAATGCTGCGGTACGCATTTTGAACGGCATTTGCATAAACATATTTGTTTGGTAGGTGTTTTTTAGTAAAACAGAGCAAAAAAATATGGAATAAAAGCTCTCCTGAACAGTGCGGACCAGGAGATTCAACTCACATGTGCAATAGTAAAAGCATGTTGCGTGAATGTCCGACCTGATTGGCAATGTGCAGCATGTTTTTCTTTAGGGGGGAATCCAAAGGTTTCTTAAGAAAATAGCTCGCGCCAGCATGAAGCGGTGTTTGCCGGGCGTTTGGATGCAGCGGCCAGTGCCACAAAAGAGGCAGATATGGCGGGCAGTGTCAGCGGGGAGGAGCGAGGCCAGAGTCAGGCCACAGAGTCAGTGCAAGCAGGGCAGATGGGGGCAGACGGAGCCACAACAGGGGCAGTCAGGCTGGGCCGGCCAAGGCTTGTGGCTGCAGCCAACGCTGGTAAAAACACCCAGTCAAACCGCACAGACAATCAAAAAGCCAGTCTGTCGAGCCACTATCCAGTGGAGCCACGCGAGGCGGTGCAAGGCAGAAAAGCGGAGGGGTAAACAGCAGGAAGAGTGTGTTTTACAGGCTGCCGAAGGAGCAAACAGGGGAAACAGGTTGGGCATGGTTGGGCAGAGGCATTTTCGTCATTTGTTGCAAGCGGGAAGCGACAGGTAGAAGGCGACGAAGGTGAAGCAGGAGGCAGGATTGAATGTGGCGGCGGGGCAGAAGGTACAATCCAGCCAAGGCGGACGCCGCACCGTTTGTTCCTGCCCCTGTAAAGAGAAGGCTGCCACGGGGCCGTCCGCCGCTGGACGCGCTGATTGTTAAAGCAAAATGTGGTCGTCGTGCATGAGGTCGCGCAACGTGATGGATTCAAACACTCCATCGAGGGTTGATTGCAGGCTTTCCCACGCCTTGCGCACTTCGCAGGCATCAAAGCGTGAACAATGGCCGGGTTTCTCCAGGCAGCCGCTCAGTTCAATGCCCCCTTCCATCAGGTTTACGATGCAGCCAAAGGTGAGGTCTTCGGGTTTGCGTAACAGTACATGCCCGCCTTTGGCCCCGCGCACACTGCCCGTAATGCCCGCCAGCCGCAACTGACGTAAAATTTGTTCAATGAATTGAGAGCTGATTCCTGTCTGGCTTGCCAGCACGCTTGAGGAAACAGGTTTCTCAAGTCCGTTCTTTGCCAGATAGAGCAATATACGGGCAGCGTATCGTGTTTTTGCTGAAAGCTTCATTGCGAAACCCCCACGGCGCAGTAATAAAATGGAATATAAAATCGGCCAATGGCCGTATCACACTGTGTTGGAAGTTTGAGCTTCCGAAGCATAATTTGAACAAAGCACAGCATAACACCACAACGGGACTTTTTGCATCTCTTTTTTTTATCTTGCCTCAATACTTGCGAAATCATTCACACGGTCAGGAGGGCAGTGTTTTTAGCCGTTCACAGGTTTGAGCACAAAGTCCCAAAGTCGCTTGACGCCCAAAGTGGCTTGAGCTAATAATCATGAGTAAAGCAGTCTAAATTAGACGTATCAAGTATTGTAAGTTTTATCGCCTCCAGCAAAATAAGGAATAAATATGCGTATTTCCACCATGTCTTGTCATGCGCTGCACCTGCTATTGTGCCTTTCTGAACAAGATCGGACTATTCCTGCTTCTGCTTCTGAATTGGCGGTCTGTACAGGCATTTCTGAAAAGTTTGTGCAAAAAATCATGCGCTTGTTGCAGGCTGAGGGAATTATCAAAAGCGTACGGGGCATTGCCGGGGGCCACATGCTTGCCCGCAACCCCGAAGCCATAACTCTGGCGGACATCATCTGCGCGGTGGAAGGGGGCATAACCCTGCCCGGCGTCAACAGCGAAGCTCCGGCGGGAAAAGCCGCTCTGGATGTTTGGGACAAAGCCGCCCTGGCTCTGCGCAACTCCCTTGATGCGGTCACCCTTTGCTCCGTTCGCCAGAACGCGGGGCTTTCGCAGCGGCATGGCACGCGCCGTAAGGCTGAATATCCTGTTCACAGAAGATCAGAATCCGAACTCGGAGGCCCCAATGCAAAAGCATATTCTCTTGGTAGACAGCGATGCCGAAAGTCTAAGCAGGATGTCGCAACTTCTACGCCAATCTGACTATCAGGTGAGCGTAGCCTGTACTTGCGATGAAAGTTTGAACATGGTTCACAATTGCAAGCCTGACTGCATCATTTTTGATGTGGAACTGGAAGGCACTTCGGGAACCATCATGTACAGCCGTTTGCGCAGGAACTCGCAGACACGCCATATTCCGGCCATTGTCTGTACCAACGTGGGACCAAGACCGGTGTGCTTCGGAACGGGCATTCCCGTTTTGAACAAGTCCTGCACCTGTGAGGCGCTGCTGGGCGCTGTTTCAGCCGCCACTGCCTGAAGGTTGGAGCGCCGCAAAAGGCCCGTCTGCCGGAACTGCTTTCTTTCTGTCGCCGGTGGCAACTGACCAGGCTGTAAAAGGTTTTTATTGTTGGCCGGGCAAGTGGGATGCCTTGCCCGGCCAACGGGCGTTCATGATGCGCCCTTGGGCAGAGCCGCGATTTGCAAAAGGACAAATAAACCGCAGCTCTGTCACTCTAGTTTATTCGGGCGCGATATGGCGGATGTGCGGAGGAATTATCAGCATATCCACCAGCAGCGGCTTGAGGAAGGACCACTTGATGTTGTGTTCTTCGTAGACTTCCATCATGTCGCGTATGGCGTCCCAGCAGTTGTGGCAGGGCGTGATGACCATTTCAGCGCCGGTGGCCCTGATCTGCTCCAGCTTGTTGGTAAGAGCCACGTTGCGCTCCTGCCGGTAAATGCCGATGCCGTTCAGGCCGCCGCCCCCGCCGCAACAGAAGTTGTGGTCGCTTTTGGGGCTCATTTCGCGAAAATCTTCAGCGATATAGCTCATGATTTCGCGGGTAGCCATGCCAAGGCCGTGGTTGCGCACGTAGTTGCACGAATCCTGAAGCGTGCAGGGAACCTTGATTTTTTTGGCCGGATCAATCTTGATTTTGCCGGTGCGCAGCATTTCGGCCACCCATTCCACATAATGCATGAAGCGCACCGGCGGATCACCGCTCTCACGTCCGGCCCAGTAAGGGCCTTCGACGACGGTGGCGCGGTGGGCGTGTCCGCATTCGGTTCCCACAACCACTTTGGGCTTGATGCGCTCAACGGCGGCGTAAATACGCTTGACGTTCTGCGCGCAGCCTTCCCAGTCACCGGCGAACATGGTCAGCGAAGTGTTTTCCCAGCCTTCGCGCGGCACGGTCCAGTTGGTGTCGGTCACGTGGAAGAGGATGGCGGCCAGAGCGATATCTTCAGGGTAGTGCTTAACCTCGCGGGCGTTGAGAACATACATGACATCAGCATGTTCCTTTTCAACGGGGATTTCGAGGTCGGGCCATTCTTCCTGCTGCTCTTCCACCATCCATTCACAGGTTTCGAGCCAGTCTTCTTCGCTCACGTCCATCTGTGCGCCGTAAACGCGGTGCATGCCGGAGCCGATCTTCATTTCCCACGGAATAAAGCCGTGCTTGAAAAGAATGCCGCGCAGGTAGCTGAACATGACGCCGGTGTCGATGCCGTGCGGGCAGTAAACGGCGCAGCGGTTGCAGCAGGTGCACTTGCCCCAGGCAGCATCCATGCATTTGATCATGAACGCGGCGTCGACCTTGCCCTTGCGGCGCAAAAGCTCGCCCAGAGTCGCCTGTATCTTGTACGAGGGGATCTGGGTGGGGTCATTATTGTTTGTTCTGTAAAAGAAGCAGCTGTCGGCGCACATGGCACAGTGGGCACAGATGTCGAGCCACGTGCGGGTGCGCGATTTGCAGGTCTGCTCCAGGTCGCGGGCCAGGGCTGCCTGGTCGACCTTCATTTCCTTCATTTGGCTGTAATATTGCGCCCCGCCCTTATCCTTCAGCAGATTGAGGATGCCTTCCTTGGTAGTGATGGGGGTGGGGGTGCAAAGCAGTTCGGACATGGTTCGCTCCTTTCAGGCGAAAATAATAATACTGTTGCCCGTCTTACCAGGGGAAAGCGCCGCCGCGCGTGGCTCCGCCTCTTTTGATGGCGAAGTCCATGCCGATCTGGGCACGCGACAGGAAAAAGAGCACGATGTGCGAAAGCTTGGTAAAGGGGGCCAGAATAAGGAAAAGCTCGCCGCTCAGCACATGCAGAACCATCCAGCTCTGGTAGGCCGAGGTGTCCAGGCGGGCCATAAGCCCGGTGGCGAAGGGTAAAAAGGTCAAAAGCAGAATGAACCAGTCCGCGCGGCTGTTCAGTTGCCGCAACGCGGGAGAGGCCATGCGGCGCGCGGCCAGCAGCAGAATGGCCGCAAGGCTGAGCACCGAAAGAATGTCGGCCAGGGTTCCGGGCAGCGAGGGCAGGCTTATGCCTACGTAGCGCTCAAGCAGCACGGTGTGTCCCAGCAGGAAAAGCGGCACCAGCACAGCGCCGAAGTGCAGCAGGAAAAACAGGGTGGTGGCGACGGGCTGTGTGCGCCAGCCGTCAGTGCCGCCGGGGATGAGCCATTTAAAGATGGACGCCAGCGCGCCGGGAATGGAGCGGTCTGTGTGATAGCGGTAGGCAATGCGCTCAAGGCGCCAGTCCAGGCCGCGCACGTAAAGAACCACGCGGGCCAGCATGCCTACTGTAAAAATAACAAGTGAAATGACAAAAAGCGGTCCGGTAATAAAGTCAAGCATCTGATTCTGCCTCCTAACGTTCTTTCTTCCTTATGCAGTGAGCCACCGGCTACTTTTTGGCGGCGTACTCAGATGCGATGCGCTCGCTGTGGCAAACCCGGCAGTCTACAAGGCGGGGGCCCTTGGCAAGCTTGACATGACACTCGGTACAGGTGGCATGCAGGTAGTCCATCTGCTTGCCGGGAGCGACGTTTCTTACATTCAGAAACGTCTCTGACAGCCCTTCGTCCGTCATCTGGTGGCAGGCCGTGCAGTCTTGCCCCTTGTCTTCCAGATAGGCGATGTGCTGGTCATGGGTGAAGAAAACCGGCGGCATCTTCTTGGCGCTGAAGGCCGGGTAGGTGAAGGGAATACGTTCCTCACCGAAGGCCACGCCTGAAGACAGTGCCATGCCGAGAGCCAAAAACAAGAGGCTGGTGAGAATGGTTCTGAATCCGATGTGTTTTTCCCGCATGGTGGATCCTTGCTTCCTGACATAATCCTGGTGATGTTACCCCGGTAAACAACCAGCGCCGGGCACAATATATAAGGAAATCCCGAGCACGCGCTTCGGGATTTCCCCTGGTTCCGCGTTTAGCTAGGCTTTGGCCCTGTTGAGGGCTTCAGCCGCGTTGCGCATAAAAACAGCACATTTGTAGGGTTCGTTTTTCATACACCGCATGGCGTAGGCCGCGCCGAGATAAAGAAACAGACGCGATTCGTAGTCCAGCCTGTTGGTTTGCAGCCAGTGGTCATGGGGCGCTTCCGCCTGCGCCAGGTCCTTGGCGCGGGCAAGGTCGTCCGCATACGCTTCACCGGCAAGCTTGGAATACAGTTCGCAGATTTCTTCAGCCAGGTATTCACGTTCTGATAATGCCGACATGACAACCCCCTTGCGTCACGCGCGGTTACGCCCCACTGTACATGAGGCATTGGTAAAGGGCAATTAAATTATGTAATTTCTGACTCAATTAATCCATACAAAAAGATTATTATATTAAAAATACTGCGTCAACATAGTTTCAATTTTTTGTGGCAAAAAATATCTAAATATCATTGCTTGTTAATTATAAATGTTGACTAATTAAATATAGTATTTTTGTCACAAGCGCTTCTTGTGCCAATGCAACACTCATGATGCAACAGTTGTAAAAGATAGCTTTCAGATATATTTTCATGTTTGAGTGCCCAATTTTATTCATAGTGCATTTATAAGTTTTCTATTCATATGTATTTTAAGGTTATTTGAAGAGAGTCGTTTTGTAGTATTTAACTTGGTTTTTGGGATGGACAGCAGCGTTGCGCCGGTATTTCTTTACCTGCCTGACGACGCCAACCGCCTTCTTACAGACGTGCGCTCAAGAGCTATTTGGGCTTATAATTCAAAATTTAAGCTATTTCAGCGTGTTGAGATTTAGTGATTTATATCACAACTGGCGGGTATTCCGGGGAAGGGGAAAGCGCGTGACAGGGCCGGGTTGGCCGCGCCTGGCGGTGAATGGGCCGGGTTGATGTTCTGTCTGTGACGGGACAAACGGCTAGAGCAATTTCACTTTGAAATTGCTCGGACGGCTGCGTGAGCAGACGTTCGCTACGGAGGCGTAAGCGCAGTTTATCTGCGCGGTTAAACGCCGAAGTGAGCGTGCCTTAAACTTTGAGAATGTATATTCTCAAAGTTAATCTGCTCTAAATGTGCCGAGCGATGGTTGGGACGGGGCGGCAGGGCGAGTGGCGTGCCAGTGTCACGCCGTGCGCGCGCATGTCCTATGCGATGGGTGCGGCCATGTGTCGGCGGTGCGGTCAGACGGCAAGGGTTGTGCGCCGCTGATTCGTTTACCCGATGATACGACAGGCATGCTGGCATTCCGGCATTCCGGCTGTCCCTTGGCCATCAGACTTTTGCCGCTTTGTTGGGTCAATGGCGGAACAGGCCCTTGTGCGCTCTTGCCGCCCGGTCAGGCATGCGTTAATATTTATGGGCTATACGCCTCCTGAGGGCTTTAAAAACAAGGTGGATTTCATGCAACAGCAATGCCCTTGCGGCAGCGGCCTTTCTCTCGATCAGTGCTGCGGTCCTTATATTGATGGCACGATATGGCCCGGCGATGCCGAAACTCTCATGCGTTCGCGCTATTCGGCCTACGTGCTCGGCCGTTACCAATGGCTTGTGGACAGCACCCACCCGGACTACCGGGAGGGCATATCCGTGGAAAAGCTCACGGAACAGGCCAAGGACGTGCAGTGGCTGCGTCTGGACGTGGGCCGGGTTGAAAGCGACGTACCCGCCGGAAAAAACGCTGAACTTTTTGATGTGGTGGAATTTCATGCCTATTATGAGATGGAGGGCATCCCACGTCAGTTGGGCGAGCGCAGTTTTTTTGCCCGCCAGGACGAGAAAATCTTTTATGTGGACGGCGTTGCCCTGAGGCCGGAAGCGTACCGCAGGCAAAACCCCAAGGTGGGGCGCAATGACCCCTGTCCATGCGGCAGCGGTAAAAAGCATAAAAAATGCTGTGGAGTCGAAACCGCTTGAGCGCCACAGATCACGCGGCACGAGGAGCCGGCAAAACCGGCCCGCTGACGGCCATTCGCCAGTTTTGCCTCGAATGCCAGGGAGCTTCCGGCAAGGCTGTGCGCGCTTGCGCCGACAGGCATTGCCCGCTGTGGGACTGGCGTCTGGCCTTGCTGGCT
>NZ_JBAIYR010000041.1:0-11837 GCF_036763145.1 Desulfovibrio sp. 1188_IL3213
CCGTGCGCCAAGCGGCGCGGCAGCGTGAAAATGCCGAACAGGCTGAAGCCGCCAGGGCAGCGGGCAGCCCGCAGACAACCGATGCCGTCTCTCGATCTGGCTCAGGGGATACGCAGACTCACGGCACGGCTGCTCCTCCGGTGCCTGTCCCTTTATGGGGACAAGATTTGAATCAGGACGGAGAGGGACGCTCTGCTCAAGCGCCTTCAGAAGCACGGCAGCAAGCGCGGGCGCAGGACGGACATGAGGAAGACAGTGCGGAACCGGTGCTGGAGCCGCTGAGTGAAACCGAAGGAACAAGTGGCCTGTTCAGTAAAAAACCGGGACTCAACGAGCTGCTTTCTGTAATAAAGTATACTTGGAAGATGGCTCGCCGCCACAAGCAATAATTTTCCCCGACATTTGAAAACGGCCTGTCCGGCATGGCGCTGGACAGGCCGTTTTTATCTTATTTTTTTACGCGGCTGAACACGTCTTGCGGCGCAAGCCTGTGCAGAAAACGCACCCGCGAAAGATAGCACAACGCGCCAAAACCCAGGGCCGCGATATAGGCAATCCAGAATCCTTCAGCCCCAAGATACGGCACAATGATGTCGGTGCGCGCCAGCGTGAAGCCCAAAGGCAGGCCGATGACCCAATAGGCAATGAAGCAGATGACGGAAATGACGCGCGTATCGTTGTATCCACGCAAAATACCTATCCCCGTAACCTGAAGGCCGTCCACCACCTGATAGCCTGCCTGAAAAAGCAGCAAATGTATGGCTAAAGCCGTTACTTCCGGGTTATCCGTATAGATGCGCACTATGTTCTGCCGAAACACTATGGTGGCGGCAGCGATGATCAAGGCAAAAACAACGCTGAGCACAAGGGCCGTGCGCGCGGCCATTCTGGCCCGCTCCAGATCCTGCGCGCCCAGGCAGCGACCCACGCGGATCGTCACGGTCATGCAGAGAGAAAGCGGAACCATAAAGGCCAGCGATCCGAAATTGAGGGCAATCTGGTGTCCGGCCACCATGACGGTTCCCAGAGGGGCAAGCAGAATGGCGCTGAGAGCGAAAAGTGAAACCTCAAAAAACAGTGCCAGAGCGCCTGGCGTGCCGATACGCAAAACCCGCCAGATCAGGGGAGCGTCAAAACGCGGCAGGCAGGCGTCATGCACATCATTGGCGGCGTTTTTTCCCACATTTTTACATTTGCGCCAAAGCGGCTTAAACAGCGGGCGCACATGGGCGCATTGCGCGTCCCGGTGCAGATAAAAAAGCATGCCCAGCGCCATGGACCAAAAACTTATGGCCGTTGCCACACCACAGCCAATGCCGCCCAGTTCGGGCATGCCGAATTTGCCATAAATAAAAATAAAATTACAGGGTATATTTACGGTCAGTCCAAGCAAGCCCACGATCATGGCTGGCCGGGTGCGGGCAAATCCTTCAAGAAAACTGCGCAGGTTCACAAACAGCATGAAGCCGGGCAGTCCCCACATAATAGCACGCAAAAAGCCGCCGGAAATACGCGCCATTTCCGGCTTCAGGCCAAAGGCCTCCATATTCCAGGAAATGGTATAAAAAAAGCTCATCAAAACGATGCTCAGCCCCAAAGTAAGCCACAGCCCCTGGCGCAGCAGGTGAGCCGCCTTTTGGGGCTGGCCGGAACCGACCATCTGCGCGCTCAAAGGCGGCAAGGCCAGCAGGCACCCGATGCCCAGCAAGGAAATGGGAACCCACACGCTGCTGCCCACGGCCACAGCGGCCATATGCTCGGCGCTGTACTGCCCGGCCATGGCCGTATCGACAAAGGTCATACCGGTTTGTGAAAGCTGCGCAATAAAGATCGGCAAGCCTATGGCATAGAACCTGCGGGCCTCTGAAAAAGAAAAATACTTTTGAAACATATGAGTTATGATAGGGTTGAAGGTGGTCCGTGACGCAACGGCGGAACTCCCGCACATCCGGCAGACGAAAACGTCCGGCCTGAAAGCGGCACAGCCGCATGCGCCAGCACAGCAAATTCTAGAGCAGATTAACTTTGAAATGCTTCGCCTTTCAAAGTTTTCATTCAGCCGAAAAATACGATTTTCGGCTGAACCCACGCCACATTGTGGCGCGCTGCACTTTCGTGCAGCATTAGAGCATTTACACTTTTTCAAAGTATGCTCTAATGGGATGTTTTACCGCGTGCGCCGCCAAGGCTGGTAACACGCCAAAGCGATGGCGTGTCCAGAAAAAACTGTTCAGCCTTCCCGGCGGCTTCCGTGATGAAGCACCATACGGGGGCATGCCGCCTGTCGCCTGATTTTTCGCACAGCCTCGGCCGTTCACACGTCTTTCGGCCGCATACGCCGCATACGCCCCATCCCTTGCAGACAGGTTGCCGTAAAAAACGCGGCCTGTTTTCAGCACCTGTCAGCGAAGGAACAATCCTTCCACAGGCAATTTTTTGCCCGAAAGTGCCGCAGCCCGGCCAACAAGATGCTCAATGGCCGAACGTCCTTCGGCTCCGAGGTCAAGGCTGAAATTCGTCACAAAGGTCTTGATATGCGCCTGCGTCACGCTGTCAGCCATTTCCTGTGCATGCGCCCGCACATATTCCCGTGATGCCTCGGGGTGCGCGTTGGCGTGGGCCAGACTGCCGGTAATGGCCCCCTGTATGCGCCGGGCCAGCGCCAGCGGCACATCACGACGTACGGCAATGGCCCCCAGCGGCAGCGGCAGACGGAATTCGCTCTCCCACCACTGGCCCAGATCAAGCACTTTTGTCAGGCCAAGCTTTTCGTAGGTAAAGCGCCCTTCGTGGATGACAAGCCCCATATCCGCCTCGCCGCGCGCCACAGCGGGCATGACGTCGCTGAAAAGCATTTCGCGTCGTGGTCCCTGAAAACCGCCATGCAAGGTAAGCAGAAGGTTGGCCGTGGTCAACAAGCCCGGCACAGCCACCGTGGCGTTTTTCCACTCCTGGGGCGAGAGTTTTTTTCGCGCCACAACCAGCGGCCCGCATCCCCAGCCAAGAGCGGCCCCGGAAGACAGCAGGGCGTAATTATCCATAATTTCAGCCACCACACCGAGGGAAAGCTTTGTCACCTCAAGCTCCCCCTGACGGGCAAGGGTGTTCAGCTCTTCCACATCGGCCATATGGGCTTTCAGGGCAGCCGGGGCCGGAACAAGACCGTGCAGCAGGGCGTGAAAAATATATGTATCGTTGGGACAGGGCGAAAGCCCCAGTCCCAAGGACTGAAAACTGGTTTGCGGAAAAACTGAAGACATGGATTCCTCACATTGACAGCTTGCGGCGGGCGGCCTACTCTGCTTTCGGCCTTTCCGGCCCAATCAACCCCACAGGATTTCATCATGTTAGACGCCGCATACTACGCCGCACTGGGCCTTTCGTCCATCCATGAAAAAGTGCTTTCAGGGCAAAGGCTGAGCTTTGAAGACGGCCTTGCCCTGTTCCGCTGCCCTGATATTACCGCCGTAGGAGCGCTGGCCCTGCATGTGCGCTGCCGCCTGCACGGGCACAAGGCTTTTTACGTGGTAAACCGGCAGATCAACTATACCAACGTCTGCGTTAACGGCTGTACCTTTTGCGCCTTCCGGCGGGATGAGGAAAACGAGGCCGGCGCCTTTGCCCTGAGCCTTGATGACGTGCTGGCCCGTCTGCGCGACGCGGACTCTACCCCGCTGCACCTGGACGAACTGCACATCGTGGGCGGCTGCCATCCGACGCGGCCTCTTTCGTGGTTTGAAGACATGATTCGCGCTGTGCGGCGCTTTAACCCCAATTTGCCAGTAAAAGCTTTCACGGCCGTGGAAATTGAGCATTTTTCCCGGCTTGAGGGCATCAGCACCCTTGAGGTTCTCCGGCGGCTTCAGGCAGCCGGGCTGGTTATGATGCCCGGTGGCGGAGCGGAAATTTTTGATGAGGAGCTGCGCCCGCAGATCTGCCCTCACAAGGCCGACGCCGCCGCATGGCTGCGCATTTCCGGCGAGGCGCACAGCCTCGGCATAAAGACCAACTGCACCATGCTTTACGGCCATCTGGAAACCTACGAGCACCGTATCGACCACCTTTGCCGCCTGCGCGAGCAACAGGATAAAAGCGGCGGTTTCACCTGCTTTATTCCGCTGCCCTTCCTTACAGAAAACAGCCGCCTCAAGCTGCCGGAAGACAAAATAGGCCCGCAGCGCGGTCTTGACCAACTGCGCACGGTGGCGGTCTGCCGCCTTATGCTGGACAATATTCCCCACCTCAAAGCCTACTGGATAATGATGGGGCATAAGCTGGCCCCCCTGGCCTTATGGTACGGCGCCGACGATCTGGACGGAACCATTATTGAAGAGCGCATCGGCCATATGGCCGGCGCCCGGTCGGCGCAGGGCATGACCATTGCCGAGCTTGAGCATGTCATCCGCGCCTCGGGCTTTACGCCTGTTCGCCGCAATGCCACATTTAACACCCTCAATGATACCGACAGTCCGGAGGCGCGCCAGTGAGCACCTTTATCCCCGCACACAGCCCCTTTGCCGCGCATGGCGGACAAGATCAGGACTTTACCGATGTGCGCGAAGCTGCCGCCCTGGCCGCAGCCGGCCAACGGCTTGACCGAAGCGCCGCAGAGACCCTGTACTGCAAAGCCGACCTGCACACGCTTGCGCAGCTTGCCCATGCCATGCGCCTGCGCCTGCACCCGGACCCCGTGGTCACCTATGTGGGCGACCGCAATATCAACTACTCCAACGTCTGTGTGTGCGCCTGCCGTTTCTGCGCCTTTTTCCGCCCCCCGGACCACGAAGACTGCTACGTCATAAGCCGGGATGAAATGAGCAGTAAGGTGGAAGAAACCCTGGCCCTCGGCGGTACGCAGATACTGCTTCAGGGCGGCCATCATCCCGACCTGCCGCTGGAATGGTATGAGGACCTTTTGCGCTGGCTGCGGCAAACCTGGCCGCAACTGCATATTCATGCCTTTTCGCCACCGGAAATCTTCTTCTGGTCTGAAAAGTTCAATCTTTCCGTCAGCGAAGTGCTGCGCCGCCTGAAAGAGGCGGGCCTGCACTCCCTGCCCGGCGGCGGGGCGGAAATTCTGCATACCGGCGTACGCGCCCAGGTCTCGCCCAACAAATGTACGGCTGAACAATGGCTCGGCATTATGGAAGAGGCGCACAAACTGGGCCTGCGCACCACCGCCACAATGATGTTCGGCCATGAGGAAAAAGCTTCGCACAGGCTGGACCATCTTTTTGCGGTGCGCGAGGTTCAGGACCGCACGCACGGCTTCACCGCGTTCATCCCCTGGACGTTTCAGCCCGCCCACACACGCATCGAGGTGAACCCGCTGCCGGCCCCGGCCTATCTGCGCCTGCTGGCTGTCTCTCGCCTTGTGCTGGACAACGTACCCAACATCCAGGCATCCTGGGTAACTATGGGACCGCAAGTGGCCCAACTGGCGCTCTTCTACGGAGCCAACGACTTCGGTTCCCTGATGATCGAAGAAAACGTGGTGGCTGCGGCAGGCGTGTCCTATCACATGAACCGGGCCGACATCCACAAGGTTATCCGCGCTGCGGGCTTTACCCCCGTGCAGCGCACCATGGACTATAAGGCTGTGGAACCGCAGCCTGACGTAAATCTGTAACAGGGCTGACCACAGCGGGAATAAGCCGCGGGCGGATTTTGACAGCCGCCCGCAAATTTTCCCGCGTGGAATTTTTGCGGCGTTGCGCGCGAGGCAGACGCCGCCCACCTCGCCCACCTCGCCCACCTCGCCACCTCAAAAAGGGGTATCGCCATGACCAGCGTCACGCCGCAGCCGGTACTGCGCATGGGCCGTATAGGCTATCTCAATGTGCTGCCTATCTATCACCCCCTGGAAGCGGGCCTGCTGCCCCACGATTTTGAACTGGTATCCGGTCCGCCCGCCCTGCTCAACAACATGATGGCTCGCGGCGAACTGCACGTTTCATCCACATCCTGCTTTGAATACGCCAGCCGCCCCGAACGCTATTATCTGGTGGAAGACCTTTCCATCGGTTCGCGCGGGCCGGTCATGAGCGTGCTTCTGCTTTCGCGCGTCCCCCTGGATCAGCTGGACGGCGAAGAGATTCTCATCAGCGGTGAAACGCACACTTCCGTGGCCCTGCTGCGGCTGCTCATGCGCGACCGCTACAAGCTTGATGTCAGGTATGCCACCGGACAGGTCACCCCCGCCGTGCGCAGCGACAAGCCGCCCGTCGCCTTTCTGGCTATTGGCGACGAGGCCCTGCGCCTGCGCAATCATCCGGACTATCCCTACCGCCTTGACCTGGCCGAGGCATGGCGTGACTGGACTGGCCTGCCTTTTATTTTCGGATTATGGGTGGTGAGCCGTACAGCGGCAGACGCGGGCCTGTTTGCCAGCGACCCCGGCGAACTGCTGCGGCAGGGGCGAAGCTGGAGCTTTGCCAATATGGATGTGATCCTTGACCTGACAGCCCACGGCTGCCCGCTGAACAGGGACGAACTGGCCTTTTACTACAGCAAGGGGCTTGTCTACAGCCTGGGTGAGGAAGAACAGCGCGGCCTCATGCTCTTTTATGAAAAACTGGCTGCCGCCGGGATGATCCCCGCTGCCCCCCGACTGGATTTTTTCAGGCTGTAGCCTGACACGCCCCAACTGTACGCCAGATACGGTCAGCCCGGGCCGATCCCGACCCGGCCAAAGCGCGGCACAAGGCATCAAGATATGACAAAGAGGCTCCCTGCACGGCAGGGAGCCTCTTTGTCATAAAAGTATGCCGCATCAACGCAGGCAACACCAATGCAGGCCGTGCAGACGCAGACCGCGCATGGAGGTATTTACAGCTTTTTCGCCAGCAGTTCGTTGACCAGAGCCGGATTGGCCTTGCCCTTGGTGGCGCGCATGATCTGGCCCACAAAAAAGCTGATAAGCTTGGTCTTGCCGCCCCTGTAGGCTTCCACTTCGGCAGGGTTGGCGGCAATAACAGCATCCACGGCCTCTTCCAGCGCCGAGGAGTCGGATATCTGCACAAGCCCTTTTTCTTTCACATAACTTTCCGGCATGACGCCGGTTTCAAACAGGTCGCCAAAAATATCATTCGCAATCTTGGAACTGATCAGTCCCTGGTCCACAATGCGCACCAGTTCCGCCAGAGCTTCGGGCTTCATGTTCCATGCGGCCGGATCCGCCGCACTGACGCCCCGGCTGTTGCATTCGCGCAACAGCGGACCAAGCATAAAATTTGCCGCTTTGCGGGCGTCGGAAAGACCGGCTGCGGCCTCAAAGAAATCCGCCAGACCACGGCTTTGCACCAGCACTTCAACTTCCGCCGCAGGCAGACCGGTCATCTGCACAAAACGCGCCGCCCTGGCCTTGGGCAGTTCGGGCAATTCGGCTTTCCAGCGCTCCATTTCCGATGTGGAAATCTCTATGGGCAAGATATCCGGGTCGGGGAAATACCGGTAGTCGTGCGCCTCTTCCTTGCTGCGCATGGAGGCGGTTATGTTTTTTACCGCGTCGTAAAGGCGCGTTTCCTGCACGACTTTTTCGCCATCGTCCAGAAGATCCTGCTGCCGCGCCATTTCACATTCAATAGCGCGCTGCACGTTGCGGAACGAGTTGAGATTTTTCAGCTCCGTGCGTGTGCCGAACTCCCTGGCCCCTACGGGGCGCAAGGAAACGTTGGCATCACAGCGAAAACTGCCTTCTTCCATATTGCCGTCGCACACACCAAGATAGGTGACAATGGCATACAGGTCCTTGAGGTACGCCACGGCTTCAGCCGCAGAACGCATATCGGGATCAGAGACAATTTCCACCAGCGGCGTGCCGGCCCGGTTCAGGTCCACGTAGCTGAGGTTCTCTCCCTGGGCATGTATGTTTTTACCCGCGTCGTTTTCCATATGAATACGGGTAATGCCCACCCTTTTGCGCTCGCCGTCCACCTCAATATCCAGATGGCCGTGCTCGCAGATGGGCAGCTCGAACTGCGAAATCTGATACCCTGCGGGCAGATCGGGATAAAAATAGTTTTTGCGCGCGAAAATGGAACGCTGATTGATGGTGCAGCCTGTAGCCAGACCCACCAGCGTGGCAAAATGTATGGCCTGCCCGTTGGGTACGGGCAGCGCACCGGGCATGCCGGAGCAGACTTCGCACACATTGGAGTTCGGAGGCTGGCCGAAGGTGGTCGGGCAGGAACAGAACAGTTTGGAGGCCGTAGCCAGTTGCACATGCACTTCCAGGCCGATAACGGCTTCATAGACGGCCATAAGTCAATTCACTCCCTGTAAAGTAATCAGCTCTGATGAGGAATGCTCGCGTCAAAATATTTGCCCACCCCGTATTCTCCCCTGCGGAAGAAAAGCCTGGGCTCAGGGCCGATGAGCTGCATCTCACGGTTTTTGCTCTGCACATCAAGCGCGATGCGCATTTCTTTGGTGCAGCCCGTCGAGTAGGTAGAATCCTTTCCAGACCATTGCGGAGGCACCTTTCTCCCCAAAAGGGCGAAGCTTTCCTCAATATCTTCAACAGTCTGAAAACGCCACACATCTATGAGACCGCTGCGCTGCACACGTTCCCACATATACATGAGGTCATCCCCGTCCATGCCTTCGATAAAATGCTCGGCGGGGTTGATAATCAAAATATTATCCATTTTTTTACGCAGATTGTCTACAAAAGCATGCACAAGGCTGATGGCCGTTGACGTCTCGCCGGGTATGCTGCCGATAACGCAGCTATAGAACATGATGGTCCGCCCCTGGTCCTTGGCCTCACGCATACCCGCAATGATATGTTCGGCCTGGGCCGCAATGGCGTCTTCACTGAATTTACGCGCCCCTCGGGCGTGTTTGCGCAACCTGATATGAAAGCCGTTGCTGTCGCGCCAGTAACAGACAATATCGCGCGTGAACTCCTGGCTGGTTCCCAGCAGCACGTCCGCGGCGCGCCAACCTTTGCCGAGGATCAGGTCCGCCTCTTTCCAGGCCCGTGAAAACGTGACCGACACACGGTACAGGTTAAGCCTTTCACGTGTACCGTCCCCGATCACCACAAGCCGGTGCTCACGCAGGTGGCGGAGCAGGTCGTTCTTGCTCAGCTTGTTTTGGCGCAACACTATGCCGCCTCGCAGCCAGGGCCTGAGCGACGGGTCTGTTTCCACATCATCAAGCGTCGGCGCAAAAAAATAAAAGCCGGACTTCACCGCGAAAATAACCCTGTGGCCCATGCGGATAAGGCTTTGCGCCATAACAAGGTCAAACAGAACACCACCATCAGCGTCGCACAAAAACAGCACCGTGCCGGAACGTCCGGCATTGGCCTCAAAATAAAGGCGCAGACTTTCGCAGTTTGTCTGGGCTTCTTCCATGGCCCTGCGCGCTTCTTCGCCCGAGGGCGGCTTTTCAAGCCAGTCCCGGGACATGGCCGAAAGACAGAGCAGCCGCGCCATTTCCACATAGTCCATACTGCGACGCGCTATGGAAATTCCCCTGGGTACGGGTCCGCCCGGCATGGCCTCAAGATTGTCATGAATTTCTGGCAGGGCCAGCATTTCCTGCTGGCAGAGGGTGGATTCGCGGCGGCGGCCTTCCCACGGATCGTCCGTCATATGGCCCTGGGCCAGCACAAGGCTGGTCATGCGTTTGACAAGGCGCGAAGGAATAAGGGTATGCTGCCCGATGTACTGGGAAAACCGGTAGCGGCAAAACTGCAAAATGCGCCGCCGCTGCACCTTGTCAGGCACAAACGAGCGTACCAGACGCGTGATAATGCGCCATGAACGGTTATACTGGTTGCGCAGTTCGGCTGAAGGGGCGTCGGCACAGAGCATTAAAAAAGTTGCGTCCGAGCAGGGCAAATACACCTGATCCTGATCCATATGCAGCATAAAAGCCATCTGTTCCGGACTGGCTATGATATCGGGATTCATGCGGTACGCAAGATTGTTATCCATAAGCATGCTGTAAAGCCATGCGTCAAAGCGGACATTCTGCCCCAGACGGATATCGCACACCTTTGCCGGCGCAAGAGCCTTGTTCACGACATTTCCCCCGTGCAGTTGTCCACAGCCCCCTGCAAAACAAAACCCCGGCTTCGCAGGCGCTCGAAAAAGCATGTGCCTTCTCCCATAAAGCGCACCGCTGCGGGCAGGCCGGAAATGCGCACAAGATCGCCTTTTTCCAGCTTGTGGCCTTCCTGACCGTCCACCGTAAGATAACAGTCTGTGGAACCACGCAAAATTTGAAGCTCTATGTCTGTCGATCCGGGAAAAACCATGGGCGAGATTGTATTCAGAAAAGGACACACCGGCGTGAAGCCGATGGCGTCCATTGAAGGATAAAGAAGCGGACCGCCTGCTGATACGCTGTAGCCCGAACTGCCCACAGGCGTACACAGTATGATGCCGTCGCTGCGCAACGACCCCATATGCAGCCCGTCAACCCGGATATCAAGGCAAACCAGCCTGGACAGCGCGCCACGGCTGACGACCACGTCATTGACCGCCGCCCCTGCCTGAATCTCTTCGCCGTCGCGCGCAAGCGACCAGCTGAGCGCCATGCAGGCACGAACCGGCTCATGTCCTTCCAGGCATTCGGCAAGCTTTTCCTGCCAGTTTTCCGGCTGGGCATCTGTAAGAAAACCCACGCGCCCGAAATTGATGCCCAATACCGGCACATTGTTGCCCACAAGACGCCGGGCTACGCCGAGCATGGTGCCGTCGCCGCCAAGCACCACAACAAAGTCAAGGGTACCCGTGCAAAGGGACAAATCCTGCCCGGCCTCTACCAGATGTGCTTTGTGACCACGCTCTTCCAGCCACGAGCGGATTTCTTCACCCAACCGGGCGGCGCGTTCGTGGCGGGCCTTGCAGACCAGTAGAATGTGGCGCTTGTATTGATTTTGCATAAGATGACAATTTACGTTATCAAGGCTCTTATCGCAAGCCCGCCGGCCTTGCTTGTCAGGGCCGACGCTTTGACATATGAACAGAACCTTCCTGGTCAAAATCCAACAACAAGGCCGCGTGAGCCATGAACGACAGCGCTCTTGACATTATAACCTCCCACGCGCGCGACGGCGCCCGGTTGAGGGAAAGTTTTTTTGCGGAACAAGCGCCCATGCTGCGGGAAACCGCCCTGCGTCTGGCAGCCTGCCTGGCGCAGGGCGGAAAAATTCTGCTCTGCGGCAATGGCGGCAGCGCGGCGGACGCGCAGCATCTTGCGGCGGAATTTGTAAACCGTTTTCTTATGGACAGGCCCGCCCTGCCTGCCCTGGCCCTTACAACCGACACCTCGGCCCTTACCGCCATCGCCAACGATCTGGATTTCAGCCAGGTATTTTCGCGTCAGGTGGAGGCGCTGGGTCGCAAGGGAGATATTCTTGTGGGCATATCCACGTCCGGAAACAGCCCCAATGTGCTGGCCGCCCTTGAGGCTGCCCGGCGCATCGGCATGCTCACGCTGGGCTTCACGGGCAGAGGCGGAGGGCGCATGGCCCCGCTCTGTCACATGCTTGTGGACGTAGCAAGCCCGAGCACGCCTCTTATACAGGAAATCCATATTACTGCCGGACATTTACTGTGCCAGCTGACTGATTATTATCTTTTTGAAAATGTGGCGGCACTTGCGCCCTATTTGCACGCAGACACCGTAAACGAGGATTGATCATGCCCATCTATGAGTACAGTTGCGAAAAATGCAGCCGGGATTTTGAAGAACTGGTTTTTGACGATACTTCTCCGGCCTGCCCGCATTGCGGCTCTCACGCAACCCACAAGCTCATGTCCTGCTGCGCCCGCCACGGCGGTTCCCAGCAGGGCGACTATGCGCCCACGTCCGGCGGC
>NZ_JBAIYR010000042.1:0-11495 GCF_036763145.1 Desulfovibrio sp. 1188_IL3213
CGCTACGGAGGCGTAAGCGCAGTTTATCTGCGCGGTTAAACGCCGAAGTGAGCGTGCCTTAAACTTTGAGAATGTATATTCTCAAAGTTAATCTGCTCCAGACAGTGTCGTCACGAGATGAATTTCCGTGGTATATCAAGGAGAACGAGCCTTTTATGCAGGGAGTGTACTCTTATGGCACTCGACCGGAATAAAAGGCGAAGTTCGACGCAGAGATACCGGGAAAGGCGCTCGTGACGACACTGTCTAAAACTCCCACTTCGCCTGTAAACTGCCGGTCACGCCTTCTCTTTTGCCCGCATAGCCCTGCACGCCGACGCGCAAAAGACTACGGGCCGTTGCGCTGCACGCCGTGCGCTGTTCCAGCGCGTCCAGCGCCAGAGCGGAGCAGAGCAGTCCCATATAATAAGCGATGACAGACAGGGCAAACTGCTCGGGCGCGACGCCGCGTATCTGATAGAAAACAGAAGAAATATTGTGCGTGACAAAAAACAACACAAGGGCAAGCAGACCGAAGATCTGATTTTTATTTAGTAATATTGAATTGTTGTGATTCTGGAGCATGGCACTCCGTATTGTTTGGGAGGGGAGAATATTTGTCCGATTATGTATCTGCGTTGTTTGGGTAAAGGGTCTTCATGCGGCAGCCGGCGCAATACTATATGTACGCTTGTTTAGTGTCGCAATTATATAAGATATCTATTTTTTTAAAATGAGGCAGGCCACGGCCCCGAAAGCCAGACCCCAGAAGGGCGCGCCCAGTCCGAGCAGTTCCATGCCCGAGGCCGTGGCGAGAAAAGCTATGATTCCGGCTTCCATATGGTCGCTGTCTCTGAAGATGCCGTAAAAGCCCGTGGTAAAGGCGCTCAGGAGCGCCAGACCTGCCAGTGCGGCGATAAACACCGGGGGCAGGGCCGCGAAAAGTGCGGTGAGCGTGGTTCCGCACAGGCCGATGAGCACGTACAGCCCGCCACAGGCCAGACCTGCCACATAACGCCGCGAGGGATTTTCATGCGACTCCTTGCCAGTGCAGATGGCCGCCGTCAGGGATGACAGGTTGATGGCGTGGGAGCCGAAAGGGGCGAACAGCAGCGAAGCCAGCCCGGTCACGGTCATGATGCCGTTGGACGCCACCGGATAGCCCGAGGCGTGCAAAACGGCCATACCCGATATGTACTGGCCCGTCAGTGTCACCAGGGCCAGCGGCAGGCCGATGCTGATGATGGTGGCGGCAGACCATTGGGGGACGGTGAATACCGGCTTTGCCAGTGAAAAGCGGATGGCCTCGAAATGCATCATGCCGCTGAGCCATGCAATGGCGACGCCAAGCGCCAGCACGGCGGCAACGGCATAGCGCGGACACAGCCGCCTGAACAGGATAAAACAGCCAAGCATGCTCAGGCCCAGCAGCGGGGCGGCCTGTATGGACGTGAAGATTTTTGTCCCGAAGCTGAACAGGATGCCCGCAAACATGCCTGAGCTGACGGCAATGGGGATGCGCCGCATGATGATGTCCAGCGAACCGGTCATGCCGATGACGGTTATGATGGCCGCGCTTGCCAGATACGCGCCCACGGCCTCGGCAAAAGGCACGCCGGGCAGCATGGATACCAGCAGGGCCGCGCCCGGTGTCGACCATGCGGTAATGACGGGGATGCGCATCTTCCAGCTCAGCAGCAGGCCCGTAAGCCCGCTGCCTACGGATACCGCCCATATCCAGGATGTGGTCAGTTCGTCGGACAGGCCCGCCAGGTGCGCGGCCTGAAAAATAAGCACGGCGGAACCGGCATAGGATACGATGACCGCCAAAAAACCCGCGATCACGGCCGTGATGGAAAAATCACTCTGTAACTGGCTCAACTGGTTCTCCGCAGGTGTGTGGGCTTGCCCTGTGTTCTCCAAAATCTTGTATACCGGCGGCGCTCGGCAGGCAAATAAAGGGCCTTGGCTTGCGGCCGTCCGGGGCTGCGGCGACCTGCATGGCCTTCTGGCGTGTGTCAAACACCAGTGCGCCGGGGCAGGGGAAAAGAAGGCGGCCTTTTGCTTGCCCGCAGAACATGCGGACAACGGGTAATCTTACAGGGCAAAGCCACCGGTGGGCAAGCTTTTCGGGAATTTGCCGCAACAGCCGTGACCGGGCGGCTTTGTTTTGACAGGCCCTGAAAGCAGAAGGCCGCTTCCTTGAAGCGGCCTTCTGCTTATTCCGGCGCGGATGCCGGCTACGGCGCGGCAGGCTTATTTGCCCAGCACTTCCACCGTAGCCATGGCGATCTGAAGTTCTTCATTGGTGGGAATGATGAGCACGGGTATGGAGCTGTCGGGCGTGGAGATGGCGCGCGCGCCTGCTTTGCGGGTTCCGTTTTCCCTGGCGTCTATCTTGATGCCGAGGTTTTCAAGCCCGGCGCACACCTGGGCGCGCACGATGTCGTCATTTTCGCCGATGCCGGCGGTAAAGACCAGGGCGTCCACCTTGCCGTCCAGCAGGAAGTAGTAAGAGCCAAGGGTTTTCTTGATGCTGCGGACCAGCATCTTGAGCGCCAGGGCGGCACGTTCGTTGCCCTTTTCCACCTCGGCATGCACGTCGCGCATGTCGGTGTGGCCGCACAGGCCCAGCAGCCCGGACTGCTTGTTCATCAGGGTGTCCACCTGCTCGGGGGAAAGGCCCTTCTTTTCCATGACAAAAGGCACAATGGCGGGGTCGATGCTGCCGCAACGGGTTCCCATGATGAGACCTTCAAGGGGGGTCAGGCCCATGCTGGTGTCAAAGCATTTGCCGTCGCGCACGCAGCTCATGGACGAGCCGTTGCCAAGGTGCATGGTGATGGAGCGCAGTTCGTTCAGGGGCTTGCCGAGGTACTTGGCGGTAGCGCCCGCGATGTACTTGTGCGAAGTGCCGTGGAAGCCGTAACGGCGGATGCGCAGATCTTCATACAGATCGTAGGGCAGGGCGTACATGAAGGCTTCCCTGGGCATGCCCATGCCGAATTCCGTATCAAACACCGCCACGTTGGGCACACCGGGGAAGAGCTTTTCAGCCACTTCAATGCCCATAAGGTTGGCGGGGTTGTGCAGGGGGCCAAGCACGGCGCATTCACGCACGATGTTTTTCACGCGCTCGTCCACCAGCACGGGGTCGCTGACGGCTTCACCGCCGTGCAGCACGCGGTGGCCGATGCCCGCAATTTCGCTCTTGTCCTTGATGACGCCTTTTGCTGCGTCGGTGAGCAGGGCGATGACCATTTCCATCGCCTGCACATGGGTGGGAAAGTGCGCGGTCTGGACGATTTTTTCTTCTTTGTCCGTATCGGGGGCGATCTTGTGGGTCAGACGGCCTTCGTCCTGTCCGATGCGTTCGGCAAGGCCGGAGCAGAGAACGGCGTGGGTGTCCATTTCCAGCAGTTGGTACTTGCAGGACGAGGAGCCCGCGTTGATGACCAGGATTTTCATGTGTCTTCCTTTCCTTGTTGACGAAATGCGGGGGAGGGGCTTCCCCTCCCCGGGATAACTGTTTTTTGGCTCCGGCGTAGGCCCTCAGCCTTATGGGCAACGGTCCAGGCAGACGCCCCCCCTCGGTGGCTGACGTTTGCCCGCGCAGTCGCCCGCCGCAAAGATGCAAGCGCAATTTACTTGCGCGGTTAAACGCTGAAGCGAGCGTGCCTTAAACTTTGAGAATGTATATTCTCAAAGTTAATCTGCTCTAGCGTCCGGCGGCCTTTTCCGCCGCAGCCTGAACCGCCGTGATGGCAACGGTGTTCACGATATCGGGAACCGTGCAGCCGCGCGACAGGTCGTTGACGGGCTTGTTCAGCCCCTGAAGCACCGGCCCGATTGCCACGGCGCCCGCGGCCCGCTGCACGGCCTTGTAAGTGTTGTTGCCCGTGTTCAGGTCAGGGAAGATGAAGACCGTGGCCTTGCCGGCCACCTTGCTGTCGGGCATTTTTGTCTTGGCAACGCTGGGGTCAATGGCGGCATCGTACTGCAGGGGGCCTTCGAGGGCCAGACTGGGGGCCATTTCTTTGGCGATCTTTGTGGCTTCCACAACAATGTCCACGTCCGCGCCCTTGCCGGACGTGCCGGTGGAGTATGAAAGCATTGCCACGCGCGGCTCAATGCCGAAAACTTCGGCCGTATGGGCCGAAGCGATGGCGATTTCTGCAAGCTGCTGTGCCGTGGGGTTGGGGTTGACGGCGCAGTCGCCGAAAACCAGCACACGGTCCTTGAGGCACATGAGAAAGACCGAAGACACCACCGAGAAGCCGGGCTTGGTCTTCACAAATTCAAAAGCCGGGCGAATGGTGTGGGCCGTGGTATTGATAGCGCCGGAAACCATGCCGTCGGCATCGTCCAGCTTGACCATCATGGTGGCGTAATAGGTCGAATCGGCCATTGTGTCGCGGGCCTGCTCCGGCGTAATGCCCTTCTTTTTGCGCAGTTCGTAATAGGTGTTGGCGTATTCTTCAAACTTGGGCGAATTGACGGGGTCGATAAGGGTGGCCCTTTCCAGGTCCAGGCCGAGAGTGCTGGCCTTGGAGCGTATTTCGTCCACATTGCCCAGAAGGGTGATTTCGGCCACGCCGCGGCGCAACAGAATGTCGGTGGCCTGCAGAATGCGTTCTTCAGTGCCTTCGGCCAGCACGATGCGCATCTTGTTGGCCTTGGCCCGCTCGATCAGCTCGAATTCAAACATCATGGGCGTGATGCGCGAACTGCGCTTGCTCACGATGCGGTTGGCAATGTCCTTGCCGTTGACGTGCTGTTCAAAAAGGCCCAGCACTGTGTTGATTTTGCGCAGGTTGCCCGGCTCAATGGGAGCGATAAGTTCCTGCAGGGCCAGCATGGTATTGTAGGTGTGGCCTTTTGTCAGCAGGATGGGCAGGGGAGAGGCCGTCCAGCCCTGAATGAATTCGCACACTTCATGGGCGGGCCGAATGCCGCCGGTCAGCAGCACGCCGGCGATGTCCGGCGTGGAAGAGGACAGGCGCGAGGCAATGGCGGCCAGCAGCACGTCGGCGCGGTCGCCGGGGGTGACGATAAGCTGGTCTTTGGCGATATAGTGCAGCACGTTGTTTACATGCATGGCCGCGATAAGGTAGTCGTCCACCAGGGCGTCCAGGCGGTCTTCGCCAAAAAGCACTTCGGCGTCCAGTCCCTTTTTCACATCGCCCATGGTGGGCTGGCCGATGATAGGCTCGTTGGGGACGGCGTAGATGAGGGCCTTGCGGTCTTCGGTGCTGAAATGGGCGCGCAGTTCGTCAAGTTCCGTCTGGGTGAGGTTGCGGCGGTTGATGATGGTCGCCACCACGTCCAGGGAATAGGGGGCCAGACTGTCCATGGTGATCTGGAGAGATTCGCGGATGTCTTCGGCCGTGGATTTTTGCCCGCTGGTCACAAGAATGACGGGAGTACCCAGGTTGGCGGCGATTTCGGCATTCAGCTCGAATTCGAAGACAGGGTCCTTGCCCAGAAAGTCCGAACCCACGCACAGCACGAAATCATACGTTTCCAGCAGTTTTTTATATTTCTGGATGATGTTTTCAATGAGCAGGTTGCGCGAACCCTGATTGATGATCTGGCGCGCCTCGCGCTGGGTGTAGGCAAAGGTGTCGCTGTAGTCGATATTGATCTTGAAGTATTCAAGCATCAGGTTGATGTCGGGGTCACGGTCGTCCCATAGCGGTTCGTTGATGATGGGACGGAAAAAAGCCACCTTGCGCATGCTGCGGCTGAGCAGCTGCATGGCTCCCAGGGCAATGGCGCTTTTGCCCGTCATCGGGCCGGTGGCCGTGATATAAAGTCCGTTGTACATAAGCTTCCCCTGATTTTTTCCGGGCAGGCTGGCAGGATAACGCGAAAAGGGCGCGGGCCTTCACCCGCGCCCCGGCCTCAGTTATACGGCAACAACCGCGCCCGCCGCCTGAAGCCCCCGGAGGGGAGGCTTGCCTGGTGGCGGGCGCGGCATTCATTCGTCAGTTCCCTACTTGACTTCGCTGGCGTCCGGGTAGGGGAGGTCGGCCAGCTGCTTCAGCAGAGCGTAGCGCTCGGCGTAGGCAGCAGCCAGGTCCGCGCGCAGTTGCTTGGAAGCTTCGGGGTTGGTTTTTTCCAGCGAGGCAAAGCGGGTTTCGCCGCCCAGGAATTCCTGAATGTCCACGCTGGGAGCCTTGCAGTCGAGCTGGAAGGGGTTTTTCTTTTCCTTGGCAAGCTCGGGATGGTAGCGGTACAGGGGCCAGTAGCCGGTCTGCACGGCCAGCTTGGATTCTTCCTGGCTCTTGCCCATGCCCTTGCGCAGGCCCTGGTTGATGCAGGGAGCGTAGGCGATGATAAGCGAGGGGCCTTTGTAGGCTTCGGCTTCGCGGAAGGCCTTGAGGGTCTGCTGCTTGTCGGCGCCCATGGCGATGGAGGCCACGTACACATAGCCGTAGGTCATGGCCATGCGGCCAAGGTCTTTTTTGCCGGTGCGCTTGCCGGCGGCCGCAAACTGGGCCACAGCGCCAAGCGGCGTAGCCTTGGAGGACTGGCCGCCGGTGTTGGAGTACACTTCGGTGTCCATCAGCAGGATGTTGATGTCGTCGCCAGTGGCCAGCACGTGGTCAAGACCGCCGTAACCGATGTCGTAGCCCCAGCCGTCGCCGCCGAAGATCCACACGCTCTTCTTGGTGAAGAGGTCGTCCATGTGCCAGATTTCGTGGGCCAGCGGGCTTTCAAAGGAATCAAGGTTGGCAAGCACCATGTCGCCGTACTTGCGGGAGCCTTCGGCGTCTTCCTTGTTGGCAAGCCAGCCTTCCATGGCTTCCTTGAGTTCGGAGGGAATGTTCTCTTCCTTCAGGGCTTCTTCGATCTTCATGGCCAGCAGGTTGCGGCGCTGGTCATACGCAAGGCCCATGCCGCAGCCGTATTCGGCGGCGTCTTCAAACAGGGAGTTGCCCCAGGCCGGGCCAAAGCCGTCCTTGTTGGTGCAGTACGGCGTGGTGGGCGAAGAAGCGCCCCAGATGGAGGAGCAGCCCGTGGCGTTGGCGACGATCATGCGTTCGCCAAAGAGCTGGGTGAGCACCTTGACATAGGGGGTTTCGCCGCAACCGGCGCAGGCGCCGGAGAATTCATGCAGGGGCTGCTGCAGCTGCGAACCCTTCACGGTGTCGCGGGCCAGCAGTTTGTCCTTGAGGCTCACATTGGCTTCCGCAAAGGCCAGGTTGGCCTTCTGCTCGTCCATCTGGGTTTCAAGGGGCTTCATGATCAGGGCCTTGTTCTTGGCCGGGCAGACATCGGCGCAGGAGCCGCAGCCCAGGCAGTCTTCAGGGTAGACCTGAATGCGGAACTTGAGGCCCTTGAGCTCTTTGCCCATGGCGTCCTTGGTGGCAAAGGCGGCCGGGGCGCCTTCAAGCTCTTCCTCGGTAGCCAGCACGGGGCGGATGGCGGCGTGGGGGCACACGAAAGAGCACTGGCAGCACTGGATGCAGTTTTCCACCTGCCATTCGGGAATGGCAATGGCTACGCCGCGCTTTTCGCAGGCGGCGGTGCCGAGGGGCATGAAACCGGCCGGGTCCATGGCGGACACGGGCAGCTTGTCGCCCTGCTGGGCCAGGATGGGACGCACCACGCTGCGGATGTAGTCGTCATCATCGCAGTGGCACACTTCGGCGCCTTCGGTGGCAGTGGCCCAGGAGGCGGGGTATTTGATTTCTTCCAGGGCGTCCATGCCCTTGTCCACGGCGGCGATGTTCATGTTGACGATCTTGTCGCCCTTGCTGCCGTAGGTCTTCTTGATGGATTCTTTGAGCAGGGCCACGGCCTTGTCAAAGTCAAGCACGTTGGCCAGCTTGAAGAAGGCGGTCTGCATGATCATGTTGATGCGGCCGCCAAGGCCCACTTCCTGGGCCACCTTCACGGCGTCCACGTTGTAGAACTTGAGCTTTTTGCGGGCGATAACGCGCTTCATGGAGGCGGGCAGGTGCTTTTCGAGGTCAGCCAGCGACCAGTTGGAGTTCAGCACAAAGGTGCCGCCTTCCTTGATGCCTTCAAGAATGTCGTACTGGGTCACATAGGCCGACTTGTGACAGGCAACGTAGTCGGCGCTGGTGATGAGGTAGGACGAAGTGATGGGGGCCTTGCCGAAGCGCAGATGCGACACGGTGAAGCCGCCGGACTTCTTGGAGTCATAGGCAAAGTACGCCTGAGCGTAGAGATCGGTGTTGTCGCCGATGATCTTGATGGCCTGCTTGTTGGCGCCCACGGTTCCGTCGGCGCCGAGGCCGAAGAACTTGCACTGCACGGTGCCGGCGGGCACGGTGTCGATTTCTTCTTCCACTTCAAGGGAAAGATTGGTCACGTCGTCGGTGATGCCCACGGTGAAGTGGTTCTTGGGCTGCAGGGCCAGCATGTTGTCATACACGGCCTTGGCCATGCCGGGGGTGAAGTCCTTGGAGCCGAGGCCGTAGCGACCGGCCACGATGGTGGGAGCTTCGCCCTTTTCAAGGAAGGCGGTGCACACGTCCTGATACAGGGGGTCGCCCAGGGCGCCGCTTTCCTTGGTGCGGTCAAGCACGGTGATGCAGGTGGTGGTGGCGGGCAGGGCGCGCAGCATGTGCTCGGCGGAGAACGGGCGATACAGGCGCACTTTCACAAGGCCCACGCGCTGGCCCTGGCTGTTCAGGTAGTTGACCGTTTCTTCGGCCACTTCACAGGAGGAACCCATGGAAACGATGATGCGGTCGGCTTCGGGGTGGCCCACATAGTCGAACAGGCGGTACTTGCGGCCGGTGATGGACTCCACCTTCTTCATGTTTTCAAGCACGATGCCGGGTACGGCGTCGTAGAAGAGGTTGGAGGCTTCGCGGTTCTGGAAGTAAATGTCGGGGTTCTGGGCGGTGCCGCGAATGTGCGGATGCTCGGGGTTCATGGCGGTGGCGCGGAATTCGTCCACCTTGTCCCAGTTCACCAGGCCGCGGATGTCTTCGTAGTCGATGACTTCGATTTTCTGCACTTCATGCGAGGTGCGGAAGCCGTCGAAGAAATGGCAGAAGGGCAGGCTTGAGTCGATGGCCGAAAGGTGGGACACCAGGGCCAGGTCCATGCACTCCTGCACAGAGGCCGAAGCGAGGAAGCAAAAGCCCGTCTGGCGGGCGGCCATGACGTCCTGATGGTCGCCGAAAATGGACAGGGCATGCGAGGCCAGGGCGCGGGCCGACACGTGAAAAACACCGGGGAGCAGTTCACCGGCGATTTTGTACATGTTGGGGATCATCAGGAGCAGGCCCTGAGAAGCCGTGTAGGTAGAGGTCAGCGCGCCGGCGGAAAGCATGCCGTGCACAGCGCCTGCGGCGCCGGCTTCGGACTGCATTTCACGCACGATCACTTTCTGGCCGAGCAGGTTTTTCATGCCCTTGGCAGCCATCTGGTCCATCACTTCGCCCATGACGGACGAAGGCGTGATGGGGTAAATAGCCGCCGTTTCCGACAGAGCGTAGGCAATATGCGTGGTCGCGTTATTGCCGTCCATGGTTTTCATGTGAGCCATCTGTTCCTCCTTGGCGCTCTGGGGCGCACAATAGTATTTCCAAATTTCTTCGTGGCCGGTTCGGCCGGGTAGGTCCCGCACAAAAAAGCGGTGCGGGCGCGACGTGCTCAGGGAACATAAGGTTTACGCTGAAGAAAGCGTTTGGATAAAAATTTACCGCATCAGGTCATGGGCGTCCATAAAAGAATACTGTGGATGCTCAGGAGGCGGCATCTGGAGCCGCGATTTTTCGTTGCAAAAAAGCCTTAACACAAAGCTGGTTGTTTGAACAGTTAAATACGGCCCGGCTGCAAATTTTTTTCCCGCAGATCAGAAGAAATATTTTACCAGATATTCCCGGTACATCACGAAATGCTGCGGGAGAAACCGTTTTTTCTGCCGAAAAAAATGCGGAAAACGCGGCGGCTCCATCGCTGTCATTTTCGCATGCCCGGCGTGCAGCACACCTGCGAACCGTGTCGGCCCGGTTTGCGGTATGCACCGTAACACACATCCTTGTTCATTGCAGCCCCTGCACGCACCTTGCGGTAATTGTGGCAAAAAAATGAGCGTGCGTGTGTGATGGCAGTTATTTCTGCCGGTTATGGGGCAGGACGCCGAAGAGTCGCGACAAGGTGTGCGTAATTGATACCGATTGCGGGGCCTTTGTGGCTTGACAATAACCTGTCCTCCCCGTAGGGGTCATTTTACAAATAGTAACTGATGACCTGCGCAGCAACGCTGCGGGCAGGAACAAGGGCAGGGCGTTCATCGCGCCATGCTCCTTTATTGGCAGGCCGGCTTTGCCGGTGATGGATTTTTGCCGCCCGTGTTTCGGCAATGAGCGTAAAACTGGCTGTATTGCCTGTGTTTATATGTCGTTAAGATTCCCGGGAGGAATCATGTTCTGGAAAAATCTTTCCATCGGGAAGAAGTTGTGTTTTGGCTTCGGCATCAGCCTGCTGGGCATGATCTGCTTTGCCGTGGTTGCCTGGTATGCGTCCAACCAGGTCATGACCATGGCTGACAGCGCGCTGCAAAAACAGAGCAACGCCCTGGTTTTTGCCATGCGTGAGGCCGATCACCTGCACTGGAAGGAGCGGGTTGGCAGCTTTGTCGCCATGCCGTCCGCGGACGGCAAGCTTGAAGTGCAGAAAGACGGCCACAAATGCCTTTTCGGGCAATGGTTTTATAATGGCGGCCGTGAAGAGGTGGAAGCCATTTTGCCCGGCACTTCCAGCTATTTTAAAAATATGGAAGCCGCCCACCTGGACCTGCACCGCAGCGCTCTGGATATCGAGCGCCTTGTGCAGGCCGGTGACCTGCAAGGGGCCAGGGCGCATTTTAATGACGTTACGCTGGTCAAGTCGGCGGCGGTTGTGGAGGCCCTTGGGCAGTTGCGCAAAATGATGCTGCACGCCGCCGAAGCTGACAGGGAAAGCTACAAGCAGATAATGGCGCGCGAAGAATACGTGGTTATTGCCCTGCTGCTGGCCGTACTGGCGGGCATGGTTATTTCCGGCGTGGCTATTACGCGCTCCATCCGCAATCCGTTGCGCGGGCTTGTGAACAAGTCGGCCGAAGTGGTGGCGGGCAACCTGGATGTGAACCTGCGTTTGCAGCGCCTGGATGAAATAGGCGCGCTGTCGCGGGCATTGGGTTCCCTGCTGGACAACCTCAAGCTCAAGCTGGCCGAGAACGAAAAGAAGTCCCAGGAAGCACAGGCCAGTGCCGAGCACGCCCAAAAATCTCTCAGGGATGCCGAAGAAAAAGAGGCGCGCATAGCCGGCCTGCTGGGCAATATGAACGCCATCGCCACTCAGGCCGATGTGATTGCCGCAGATCTGGCCGACCACTCCGCCACCCTGGCCCAGCGCGTGGAAACCGTCTACAGGGGCAGCGAAGACCAGCACAATCTCATGCGCAGCAGCCTTGATGATCTGGAGCAGCTTGCCGCCGCCGCCGGAGAAATTGCCGCCAGCGCGGAACATTCGGCCCACGGGGC
>NZ_JBAIYR010000043.1:2500-11460 GCF_036763145.1 Desulfovibrio sp. 1188_IL3213
CCCCAAAGCCGCTGCAGTGGCGTAACTGCCTTCTTCCACCAGGCGGGCCGTGTCGCCCAGAGCCACATCCCGCACCAACCCGCCAGACAGCGCCACCAGCACTCCCAAGACAAGACAGCCCACAACACTCAGACTTCATACTGTTTATAGCACAATATTTCGTCATATGACGAAATATGCTTGACAAGCCACGCCTCATTTCTATATTTCGTCAAAAGACGAAATGACTTTAAACCGTTCATCGCAGGATCAAGACCGGCGCTTCGCCGCACTGCCGCAAAACCAACGAATTTGGCCGATACAAACCACGCTGTGAGCCAGGGGAGAGAACAATGCTTACCTTCATAACCACAGTACGCGCCCTGGGCGATGAAAACCGCGCACGCATCCTGATGGCCCTGCGCTTGCGAACGCTATGCGTGTGCGAGATCACCACCCTTCTCGGCCTTGCGGCGTCCACGACTTCCAAGCATTTATTTTTGCTGCGCCAGGCACGCCTCATCGAGAGTATCAAAAAAGGTCGATGGGTTTACTACCGGCTGCCGCAAAACCCATCACCAAGCATCCGCGCGGCTCTGGCGTGGACCATGAACGAATTGGCCGACAGCCCGCAAATTGCCCAGGACGAGGCCGCGCTGCGCGGGATTACGCATAACGCCGGAATTCATGATTTTTTGAAAAGCAAGCACATTCGCGTGCCGGCCGACGAAGTTGACGGCAGCGACGAGACGGCCCCCGAAGCCGACACGGACAACACAGCTAACTGAATCACCCCGATGCCTCATACAGGAGACCCCCATGAGCCATTGCTCCGCAAAAGACCATAACCACAGTAGCGGACACACTTGCGCCTGCGGTTCCACCGCCCACCCCCTGGCCCCCATGAGTTCACAGAACGCTCAGGATTGCGCATGCGCAACCGCCGAACCTGGCGCCGCCTGCGAAACGACAGAAAACGAGGATGAACAACACGGCTGCGGCTGCAGTTCGTGCGGCTGCCATGACCATTCTCATGAGCATGGTCCTGGGGATGAACGCCGGGAACTTGCCATCATGGGCATTTCAGCAGCGCTTTTTGCCATTGGGATGGTAGCTGATGAGGCCATGACGCGGCATATCCCCAACTGGCTGGTCATTGTCGTATTCTACGCCCTGCCGTACTTCCTTTGCGGCTATGACGTACTACGCCTTGGCGCACGCAGCATCTTAAGGAAAGACTTCTTTAATGAGTTCAACTTGATGGGCGGCGCAACCATTGCGGCCATTGCTCTTGGGCAGTTGCCCGAAGCCGTGGGGGTAATGCTCTTCTACCGTATAGGCGAATTTGTGCAGGAACGTGCTGCGGGACATTCACGCCGTTCGGTCAAGGCGCTCCTGGCTGCCCGCCCCAGCACCGCTCATGAAATGCTTGCTGACGGCAGCACAAGAGACGTGCAGCCGGAAGACCTTGGCCCCGGCAGCCACATTCTTGTACGTCCCGGCGAAAAAATCCCGCTCGACGGCACTGTGCTTGAAGGAAGCTCGCAGGTCGACACCTCCCCGCTCACTGGCGAATCCGTGCCGCTTCTTTTGAAGCCCGGCAGCCGCGCTCTTGCCGGAACCATCAATCTTAATGGCGCTATCCGTATGGAGGTGACCGCAGCATTTGCCGAATCGTCCATCGCACGCATTCTGGAAATGGTGGAAAACGCCGCTGCCCGCAAGGCCCCCACTGAACGTTTCATCACCCGCATGGCCCGCTGGTACACACCTGCCGTAACCGGCCTTGCCCTGCTTGTGGCTGTGCTGCCGCCTCTTTTGGGGTTGGGCGACTTTTCACAGTGGCTTTACCGCGCGCTGGTGCTTCTGGTTATTTCCTGCCCCTGCGCCCTGCTCATATCCATCCCGCTCGGCTATTTTGGCGGTATAGGCGCGGCATCCCGCCGGGGCATCCTCATCAAGGGCGGCGCGGTGCTGGACAAGCTGCGCGATATCCGCGTGGCGGCCCTGGACAAAACCGGCACCCTGACCGAAGGAGTCTTTGAGGTCAACGCCGTGCTTCCGGCGCCCGGAACCGGTGAAGAGGACCTGCTGCAAGCCGCTGCACTGGCCGAAAGCCGTTCAAACCATCCCATTGCCCGCTCCGTAATCAGGGCTGCGGAAAAAGCCAATATCATCGCCGATGATTCTTCCATCACGGGAATGCGCGAAATCCCCGGCAAGGGTGTTGAAACAACCATAGGAGACACTATTCTTCTGGCCGGCAATGCGGCCCTGATGGAGGCCAACGGCATTGAGCCGCAAGCGGTAAACATGCCCGGCAGCATTGTTCAGGTGGCCCGCAACGGCCGTCTGCTTGGCGCGCTCGTGGTTGCTGACCGCCTCAAGCCCCAGTCGCCCGAAGCCGTTGAAAGCCTGCGTCATCTTGGTGTGAGCACCATTGCCATGCTGACCGGCGACCGTGCAGAACAGGCTCTTCCCATCGCCCAGAGGCTTGGACTGGATGTTCTCAAAGCTGACCTGCTGCCAGAGGGAAAGGCCGAAGCCCTTGAATCTCTTGGCCCGGTGGAAAACACCATCTTTGTGGGCGACGGCATCAATGATGCCCCTGTTCTGGCTACAGCTGGTGTAGGGGTCGCCATGGGCGGGCTTGGCTCGGAAGCAGCCATTGAAACGGCTGATGTCGTCATTCTGGATGACAATCCCGCGCGCCTGCCCGAACTGCTGCGCATAGCCCGCCGCACCCGCACCATCGTGTGGCAGAACATCATCATGGCTCTCGGCATCAAGAGCCTGTTCATGGGGCTTGGCATTGTTGGCCTTTCCGGCCTGTGGGAAGCGGTGTTCGCCGACGTGGGCGTGGCCCTCATGGCCGTGCTCAATGCGGCTCGTGCCGGAAAGATCGAACAGTAGCGCATGCTGCTTTTGCGAGCCCAAATTCGCAAGGCGTTACGGCACTTCTCTTCAAGAATCCATTGCTGAACAAGAACCCGGAGGGCAGAACGCACAAGAAACGTTCTGCCCTCCGAACTTTTCATTCATATCCAGCTGCAGAGCATTTGGCACGTAAAATGCTCACTTACGGCAGGCAAAGCCTGCCTGCCCGCATTACGTGGCTGGAATTTTCCTGAAAAATCCTTGCAGGGCTGCTGGCGCACGTCATTCGTGAACGGCTCTGCTCCATATGTTGCTCACACGGTGCATCGTTTCAGTCCGAAACCGCCTCAACGCCATAGCCCGCAGATTCAAGGGCCGCGAGAGCAGCCGCCAGCCTGTCCTGTTTTACCAGCACATAGTCAGTATCAAAGGTGGATACGGCAAAAATGCTGATCCCGGCCTGGGCCAGCACCGCCGACAGCCCCGCCAGCACCCCGGTCAGGCTGAAGTCCATTTGCCCGGCCACACGAAAAGCCCGCCAGCCGTCTTCACGCGCCTCATACTGTTGCGGCGCATCCTCCCGCAGGCAGACCACAGACAGCTCCGCATCGGTTTTACCCACAAAAAGCCACGAAGCCGTGAAGTCCACCGCCGCCATGTCGACGACCTTGCAGACAGAGAATTCCCCCGGCAGTACCTGAAGCGTCATATGCTCTCCAATCCTTGCAAGCCGCAGCATCGTGAAAAAATCTTTGAGCGGGTCGGCATAGCAAATGTCCTCCGTCCTGCTTAGATATCCGGCAGTGCAGATGCCCCGCCTGAAGCGTGTTCCCCGGCCGCAGGCAGCTTGCACAGGGCCAGGCCTTTGGACCGCAGTGCCGGTCAAATAAAGGCGAGGCCGCGGCAGCACAGCCGGGCTCCTTTGCACCCGCGTGGTGAAGCGCACAGCCTGGCCCATCCCTGTTCCGGGACCGCTGGTTGCCGTGCTTCAGGAAAGCAGCAGTTTCAGATGGGTATAGGCACGCGCGGTAGCCATGCGGCCACGCGGCGTACGCTTGAGAAAACCGCACTGGATAAGATACGGCTCATAAATGTCTTCAATTGTCCGCACTTCTTCAGAACAGGCGACGGCCAGCGTTTTTATGCCCACAGGGCCGCCATCGTAGTGTTTGATAAGCACTTCAAGCAGCTTGCGGTCCATCTGATCCAGACCGAGTTCGTCCACGTCCATACGCTTGAGCGCAACAGAAGCCTCATGCCCGTTTACCTGCCCGTCACCGTGCACCAGCGCAAAGTCTCGCACACGGCGCAGCAGACGGTTGGCAATACGCGGCGTGCCACGCGAGCGGCGTCCTATTTCTTCCGCCCCGTCAGGCGTGATGACCACGCCGAGAATGCGGGCGGTTCGTTGCACCACGCGGGCCAGATCAGCGGAACTGTAATATTCAAGCCGTGCCACGATGCCGAAGCGGTCGCGCAGGGGGGAAGAAATAAGCCCCATGCGCGTGGTGGCTCCCACAAGGGTAAAGGGTTCAAGGTCAATCTTTACGGTGCGGGCCGCAGGGCCTTGGCCGATAACAAGATCAAGCTTGAAGTCCTCCATGGCCGGATACAGCACTTCTTCAACCGCGATGGGCATTCGGTGGATTTCATCTACAAAAAGAATATCGTGCCGCCCAAGGTTGGTGAGAATGGCGGCCAGATCGCCGCTGCGCTCAAGCACAGGGCCGGAAGTACACACGAGGTTGACGCCAAGCTCTGTGGCCATGATCTGCGCAAGCGTGGTTTTGCCCAGGCCGGGATTGCCGTAAAAAAGCGTATGGTCAAGGGCTTTGCCGCGTTCGCGGGCAGCATCAAGGTAGACGCGCAGATTGGCCCGCAGGTCATCCTGGCCGATAAAATCTTCCAGACTGCGTGGGCGTACGCTTTCATCAATATTGACGGCCCCCTGGGGCTGACAAGACTCGGGCATCAGGCTCTCCCTCTGGCCAGGGCCTTCAGGGCGGCCCTGAGTGCGCCGCTTACATCCAGATCAGGCTCTTCATGCAGCAGTTTTTTTACCATCGGAGCGCACTCGTCTTCGGCGTAGCCAAGGTTGGCAAGACCGGCAAGCACATCTCGAAAGACGGATCCCGGCTTTTCACCCGTGGAAGCCAGCACTGCGGCCTGCGGGGCGTCATCCACCTTGAGTTTGTATTTAAGCTCAAGAAAAACATGCTGCGCGGTCTTTTTGCCGATGCCCGAAACGCGGGTGAGGGCCATCACGTCTTCTTCAAAGACGATGCGGCGCAAATCCTCGGGTCTGTAGATGGAAAGAATGGACAGAGCCGTGCGTGCTCCCACCTTGGATATGGAAACAAGCACCTCAAACGTCTGCCGTTCTTCAAACGTGGCAAAACCGAAAAGTTCAAGCGCGTCTTCGCGCACGGCAAGACTCGTATACAGGGCAAGGTGCTCTCCCCGCCCCGGCAGGACGGACAGGGTGTGCGCGGGCAAAGCCACTGCATAGCCCACACCGCTTTCGGTAATGAGCAGGCAGGTATTGCCCCATGTTTCGGCCAGGCGGCCTTCAAGATAGGCTATCATGGATTCCTTGCGGGTCAGAAGATACTACTGGCGGCACAGCCCCACACAGGTGCGTACGCAGCGGCCAGCATAACCGAATGCCCCGTTTTTTCCAAGCGGCCCCACCGGGCGTCAACCGCCGATGCCCACCATCTGCCTGACGGCCACTTCATCGCCGGAACGGTTTGCAAGCAGTTCCGCTCCTACGGGCTTTTCGGCGCAGGCAGCGCGTATGACGCGCTCGATATCAGCGTCCGTCATGGCAGGGTCACGCAAAAACCGGCGCAGTTCGTATTCCCTGTCGTCAAAAAGACAGGTGCGCAGATTACCGTCGCTGGTGAGACGCAAGCGATTGCAGGAACCACAAAAATGACAACTGACAGCGGTGATAAAGCCAAGGCGCCCCTTGCCCCCTTCCACCCGGAACATGCGGGCAGGCCCGGCCTCGGCCCTGTCCTCTTTTTCAGGCACAAGGCGCACCCGTTTTTCCGCTTCGGCGCGGATATCGGCAGCCGACCAGAAGGTGCTTGAATTCCAAAGAGTGCCGCTGCCCATAGGCATGAATTCAATAAAGCGCAGGTCAATGGGCATGGTGCGCGCCGCGTGGACAAAATCGTCCATCTGCCCGTCATTAACGCCCCGCATAGCCACGGCGTTCACTTTTACCCTGATGTCAGAAGCCAGCAGCCTGTCCAGCGCCGACAGCACGGCGGGCAGCATGTCGCGCCCCGTAACCCTGGCAAAAGTTTCGCGGTCAAAACTGTCCAGAGACAGATTAACAGCCTTTACCCCCACCTGTCGCAACAGGGGAATATGCGGCTCAAGCAAGGTTCCGTTGGTGGTAAGGCGCAGATCCATCTGCGGAAACCGCTCGTGCAGCATATGCAGAAAGCCGTCACACCCCTTCCGGGCAAACGGCTCCCCCCCGGTCAGGCGCACCTTGACCACGCCAAGGCGGGCCATAATGCCTACCATGCGCGCCATTTCCTCATACCGCAGCACCTGCGGATGCGGAATACAGGTCTGCCTGGCATTGCTGCAACAGTACATGCAGCGCAGATTGCAGCGATCCGTGACGGAAAGGCGCAAATAACGCACAACCCGGCCATGCCCGTCCACCAGGGGCGCAGAAGCAGCGGAAATTATCCGCTTGGAAGCTGTCCCCACGTTTTCTTCCACATCATGCCTGTTGCCAAGAAGCGGAAATGGATTTACATCTGCCTGCATGAAATACCTGCTTATGGGAGCGGCCCTTGCGGGCAGCCTGAGTTTTTCCCTGTGTGTCCCCCCGGAAATCCGGGCATGGGATGGTTTTGACGCAGCCTCCACCGACCTTGTAGAAGTAAACCCCGACCGAGTGCCTTCTCCGGGCGACACCGTGGATGTGCGCAACTACGACACCGACACCACGGAAACCTGCCTGGTGGAAAGCGTTTCTCGCAATGCACGCACTGTGGAACTGGTGGTGCGCACATCCTCAGGGGCAGCCCGCACCCTTGTCATGGAGGGCCGGTAAAAAAGAATGGGAAGCGGCCGTTCAAGCCGCCCCCCCCCAATTTTTACTGGCTGATTCCCTCGTCCGCGCCGCGTTCATAACCCGGCAGCAGAATGCTGGCGCTCTCGGCCTGACCCTGCCCTTTGGGACATTCGGACTGGAGGTGGCAGATTTCGCAGCCGCCACGGAAAGGAAAATGCGTAACAACCGCAAAGCGGCGCGCAAGAACCGACGATCCGGGCCTGTACTCAAGCCCCATTTTTTCCAGAGCCGCACGCAGGGCTTCCGTAGGCCGGGGCGATGGAGCACAGCCGGCATCTTCCACCTGGGGCAGCATGGCCTGCACAGCGCTCATGCACATGAACTGGGCAAGGTTGTTGATCATAAACCCGTCAGACGCGGATTTTTCCCAGGCCTCATCCACATCGATCTCAATGGATTCCGGCAGCCAGACCGCAAGATACGATATCTTGCCCGTGGAAATTTCACACACCTTCAACTGCGGCAGCCACTGACCCCACAGATCAACAAGCCGTTCCAGCACCGCCCCCCCGAGGCGTTTCTCCTGACTCATGACCATGAAGCCTTCCATGTCAAAATAGGGCTGGATGTCGTGTGTCTTTACACCGGGCTCGCCGCCCGCACTGTTAACCTCGCTCACATGCGCTCCTTGGAAGAAAAAGACGCGGCCAATACGCCGCCAAAGCAATACGCCAGCATCTGTCAGCCAGACGCGCGTACTCCCCGTCTGATAGTTTAACCAAGGGACGGGCCTCGTCAAGGGCCATACACGCAAATACCACCGGCTTCGCGCAGCGCTTCGCAGGCGGCTGCGGCTGTGGAACAGCCTTTTTCGCGGCTTTGCGCCCCGTGGACGCCATGCCCGGCTTTACTTGGCAGGACAGCTTTTTTATCATATGCCTTTGCCCCATACGTCATGAAACGAAGAAAAGGAATCCGTATGAACAAAGCCAATACACATCCCGCCAAAATCCGCTACAGGTACAAAACGGACGAAGACGCCCGCCTGCAAACGGCCCACGGCGTATGGGGAGGCATCAATCCCCAGGGCGAAATAGAAATGAATTTCTATCATGAAAGTGATTCGCTGCCCGCTTTTTCCGAACAGCTTGTGGCCCCCGACGGTTCCATCGGCTATGAAATGGTTCCCGGTGAGGATGACGCGCGCGAAGTGACCCGCTGCATCCACAGCCGCATCCTGCTCAATTACCACACCGCCCGCGCAGTGCTGGACTGGCTGGAAGACCGCGTGGCCGCCCTGGAAGAAGAAGAGGCGTCCGGCATGTACGAGGCAGACCTGGACATTGAACAATAGCAGCCATGATCGAAAAATCTTACCATATCATTACGTTCGGCTGTCAGATGAACGTGCACGACTCCCAGTGGCTGGGCCGTGCCCTCACAACACGCGGCTTTGTTGAAGCTTCACTTGAAGATGCCCAGGTGGTGATGGTCAATACCTGTTCGGTGCGTGAAAAACCGGAACAAAAGGTCATGAGCGCCCTTGGACGCATCCGCCAGGTCAGTGGCGGCAATCCCAATGTTCTGGTGGGGGTGGCGGGCTGTGTGGCGCAACAACTGGGTGAGGCGTTTTTCAGCAAGGAAAGTCAGGTGCGCCTTGTGGCGGGCAGCGACGGCATAAGCGGTGCTCCCGCAGCTATCGAACGCCTGCTGGAAGAGCCTGGCCTGCGCCTTTCGTTGCTGGACTTCACGAGCCATTACGTTGAACGCGAAGCCGGCCCGGAAACGTCCGAATTCACTTCCGGCCCGGTGGCCTTTGTCAATATCATGCAGGGTTGCGACAATTTTTGCGCATACTGCATCGTTCCTTTTACACGCGGACGCCAGAAATCACGTTCGGCTGCCGCCATTCTTGATGAATGCCGCGCCGTGCTCGACCGGGGCGCGCGCGAAATCACCCTGCTGGGCCAAAATGTCAATGCCTTCGGTCAGGATAAAAGCGGCGACGGCACAAGCTTTGCGCAGCTTTTGCGCCAGGTGGCCGGGCTGCCCGGCCTGGAGC
>NZ_JBAIYR010000044.1:0-11091 GCF_036763145.1 Desulfovibrio sp. 1188_IL3213
GCCCGCGCCGGACGCGGCATATGCCGGAATCGTGCTGCGCCGGGGCTTTTGCCCTTGTCTTGCGGACGCTTATGCGCCCGGGGAAAAACATCTTGCGGCGGCGGGCCGTTTTACCGCGTCTGACGCGGCGGAAAGGCTTGCAAGATTGAGCGCCAGCGTATATAGAAATTCGCTGGTATTGTGCGCAAACCGGCACAAGGACGGCTTTGGGGGCCGCCCCCGGTGTGCGTGAAGTTCTCTGGCATATGACTTAGCCACACCTTTGGAGGTGCGTTTTGTTCGAATCCGTAGCCTACGCCATGGGTACGCCCCAGGCCGGAGGCGCCCCCGCCGGCGGCGCCGACATGCTGATGCAGTTCCTTCCCCTCATCGTGATGTTCGTCATCTTCTGGTTTCTGCTTATCCGTCCGCAGCAGAAGAGGGCCAAGGCTCACAAGCTCATGCTTTCTGAACTGAAGCGGGGCGATCATGTGCTCACTTCGAGCGGACTTATCGGGCGCATTCTTGAAATCGACGACGAGCAGGTGCTTCTCGAATGCGGCGAGGCCAAGCTGCGCGTTACGCGCGGCGCCATTGGCGGCCTTGTGCCCGGCAAGGGCGACAGCAAGTAGCAGCCCAGGTTTTTTTGGCATGTGCGGCCCGTGAGCTGGCCTTAAAGGGGCCGGCTCAGGGGCTTTTGCCCATGAACCGGCAGTGTCCGGCATGCCTGGATTGTGTTTTTTATCGGGAAGGGCATCGGCCCTTTCCTTCGACTGGACGCGGCCGCCGTGTTCCGCGTATCATTCCGCCGCCGTGGGCGTTCGCCCTGCCCCGGCCCGCAAGGCTCCGGGCGTGCTATGCTTTAAATCTGTTGTCTGGAAGGTGAACGATGGGTCTGCGCTGGCGCCTGATCTTGGCTTCGTTGGTATTTCTTGTTTCTCTTGTGTACGCGCTGCCGAGCGTACCCGTTATCGGGCCTGCTCTGGAGCGCGTTTTGCCGTCCAGCAAGATCAACCTTGGTCTTGACCTCAAGGGCGGCATACATCTGACTCTGGGCGTGGACGTGGCCAAGGCCGTGAGCAATTCCCTGGCTCTGGCCGGGCAGGATTTGCGCCGCATGGCCCAGGATGAAAAAATCATTGTGTTGCGCCCCCGCGTTGTGGGCGGCACAAACCTTGAATTCATTTTGCCCCGTGCTGAAAACGAGAGCAAGCTGCGCGAGATTCTTGCCCGCCATTTCCCCCAGCTCAACGTGGCGCAGCCCCAGGAGGGCGAAGGCGGCCAGTTGCGCTATGTGGCCCACTTTACCCCGGCCGAGGTGAAAAGGCTTGAAGACATGGCCCTTGACCAGGCCCTGCGCACCATCCGCAACCGCATTGACCAGTTCGGCGTGGCCGAGCCGGACATACGCAAGCAGGCCGGCAATCGCATTCAGGTGCAGCTGCCCGGCATTTCCGACCCGCGTCGCGCTGTGCAGATCATCGGTCAGACCGCTCACCTGGAATTTCATCTGGTTCGTGACGATGTGGACCCCGGCAAGGCCGTGCTGCCCCCCGGCGTTGTGGTTCTGCCCATGCTTGAAAAGAATCCCGGTCAGCCGGCGGCCGAAGGTCGCATTGCCGTTGAAAAAGACGCCATGCTCACCGGCGAGGACGTAGCCGATGCCCGCCCCGCCTTTGACAATATGAACCAGTCCTATGTGACCATGAGTTTCAACGCACGCGGGGCGCGCATTTTTGAGCGTGTAACCGGCGAAAGCGTGGGGCGCCGCATGGCTATCGTGCTGGACGGCAAGGTGTATTCCGCGCCGGTCATCCGCGAGCGCATCGGCGGCGGCAAGGCCAGCATTTCCGGCAATTTCACCACTGCCGAAGCCCAGGATCTGGCAATTGTGCTGCGGGCCGGTTCGCTGCCTGCGCCTGTTTCCGTGCTTGAAGAACGCAGCGTCGGCCCCTCCCTTGGACAGGAAGCCATCGACAGCGGCATCAGGGCGGCCCTGGTGGGCGCCGCCGCCGTCATCCTTTTCATCGGCTTCTATTACGGCGTCAGCGGGCTCATTGCCGACCTCATGCTGTGCTTCACCATGCTTATCGTCATGGCGGGCATGGGCGCGTTCGGCGCTACCCTGACCCTGCCGGGCATTGCGGGCATAGTGCTGACCATAGGCATGGCGGTGGACGCCAACGTGCTTATTTACGAACGAATACGCGAAGAACTGCGGCTGGGGCTTACGCCACTGGCGGCAGTGCGCGCGGGTTTTGACCGTGCCATGGTTTCCATTACGGACGCCAACCTGACCTCCATCATTGTCACGGTCATTCTGTACCAGTTTGGCACAGGCCCCATCAGAGGCTTTGCGGTAACCCTGGGGCTGGGCATTGTTGCCTCCATGTTTACGGCCATCTTCGTTTCGCGGGCCATTTTTGAAGAATGGGCGCGCCATTGCGGTCCCAAGGGCCTGAGCATATAGCGCGCCGGGAGGCTGTCATGAGTTTTACCTTTATCAAGCACGATACAAATATCGACTTCATAGGCAAACGCTACTGGGTTTACGGCATTTCCGTGGCCCTCATCCTTATAGGCGTTATTTCGGCCATCTGGGGAAACGGCCTCAAGATGGGCATCGACTTTGCGGGCGGCGTTATCGTTCAGGTGCAGTTTCAGGAGCCTGTTGCCGATGAGGCCCTGAAAAAGGGCCTGGATATTCCGGCTCTGCCCGGCATCAGCACACAGCGCTTCGGTGAGGGCGGGCGGGATTACCTGCTGCGCTTCAGCAGCGCTGAAAATGCCGATGCCACGCACTTGCGCACCTCGGTCATTGACGCGCTGGCGGCGACTTTCCCCGGCAATGCCGCCGAAATCGTGCGCCTTGAAATTGTCGGCCCCAAGGTGGGCGCGGACCTGACCAATAAGGCCCTGAGCGCGCTTTATTATGCAATCCTGCTGATTGCGGTCTATATTTCAGGCCGTTTTGAACAGCGCTGGATGGCGGGCGCCATCATGGCAGGAGCCTTGTGGGGCGGCATCTATCTGGCTGGCCTTACCGGGCTGAGCATGGGCTGGCTTGTGCTGGTGGCCCTGAGCATAACGGTGCTTGTCTGCTTTGTGTTGCGGCTCAATTTTGCCCTGGGGGCAGTGGTGGGCCTGGTGCATGACGTAGCCATCACCGTGGGCCTGCTGTCGTTACTTGACGTGGAAATCGACCTTAACGTCATGGCGGCCCTGATGACGCTGGTGGGCTTTTCGCTCAACGACACCATCATCATTTATGACCGGTTGCGCGAAAACCTGCGCGCCACGCCGGAACTGGATATGGCCCATCTTATCAACAAGAGCGTCAACCAGACGCTTTCACGCACCATCCTGACCAGCGGCACGACATTCCTGTCCACACTGGCGCTTTATCTGCTTGGCGGCGGCGTCATTCATGACTTTGCGCTGACCATGCTTATCGGCGTGGTGGTGGGTACGGCTTCGTCCATCTACGTGTCGTCCGCCATCCTTCTGGGCTTGGGCAATACGGACTTTTACGTGCGCCTGGTGCAGAAGAAGGACACCTACGAACGGCCGGGAGAGCACGGCGTGGTCTAGCGGCCATCATAATACACACCAAAGCTCTGGCCCCCGCATGAAGATGCGGGGGCTTTTTGCATGAAAAATCCGCGGGGCGGAAAGTGCTGTGACGGATGATGAATCCTGATGCGTCCCGGCCATTGCCCGCGCGGCGGAAGGCTCGGAGGAAATAGAAAAGGCCGCAATCGCTTGCGGCCTTTATGGTCAGGCAGATGTCCTGCCCTGCTGCTGGACTACCAGCGGCGGGGAGCGGGACGGCGTTCTTCGGCCTTGTTCACGCGAAGAGCGCGGCCGCCAAAGTCCATGCCGTTGAGGGCAGAGATGGCGTTCTGCGCTTCGTCGTCTTCCATTTCCACAAAGCCAAAGCCGCGGGCGCGGCCGGTTTCGCGGTCAGAGATCAGTTTGACGGAAAGGGGATCACCGTGAGCGGAAAAAAGATCGCGCACAGCGTCTTCGGTGGCGGACCAGGGCAGATTGCCGACATAGATGGAAGTAGCCATTTAGAGACTCCGTATTGTGTTCTGGGTGCAGACTTTCCGCTTGAAGCCTTACACCCGTGTAAAGTCTCTGGCAAAAAAAATACTGGACCCAATAAGTGAACAGACTCTACGAAGGGTATTGGGGCATGTCAAGCGAAACACGCAGGAAAACGGGGAAAAGCATAAGGATAATGCATCGTGACAGCAAAAAGGGCCATGAATTGCCATATTCCGCACTGCTTTTGGCTGCGGCAAGGGCTGGCGTGGCCCGCCATGCCCCCTTCTGGCAAATGTCGCCTTGGGCGGCGCAGCGCACTGCGGCAATAATTTAGCGTAACACTATGAAATCAATCGGGGATAAAGGACTGTTTCGGCTTATGGCAGCATCTGGTGGCGGCAGGTTGCCGTTTCGTTTTGCGGCACAGCCGCTGAGCGGTCTGCCCGGCGCGGAAAGAAGCCGGCAAAAGGGCCGCCAGGTGTGCACACGCTGGCGGCCCGTACGGAGTTGGGCAGATATCAGATGGCTTGGGCAACCTGATCAGGCATCTCAACAGGATGGAATCGGATCAAATCAAATGGACCCGGATCAAAGCTGAACAAATCTGGTTAAATGTGATCAACGTTGGTCAGACAGCGTCGACAGGGCGGGATCAAGCCATCTCGCGGGGATATGCCCGGAACCTGATCAGACCGGCAGCATGCCGCCGCGCACCGCCATCGGCGTCGGCAAAAGCGCTGTCCCGTAGCTTATGGTTTGAAGGCTTCAATGGAAAGGCTGACCACATAATCCGCCAGGTCTTCCCCCTGGGGAAGAAGGGCCGCTATTTCAGCGTAGAGCGGGTCGTTCCAGTCCTGCATGCTTTGCACATAGCCTGGTTTCGGCGTGAGTTTTATGTCGGAGAATCCGGTTTTTTCAAGCAGGGCAGCGCTGGCGTCCACCAGAATGGCTCCTGCTACGCAGCCGACCAGTGCGGCCGCCAGAGCACGGATATTGTCGGGCAACGGCTTGAGCAGCGCCAGATCGGAAACCGCCGCCTTGCCGCCCGGCTTGAGCACGCGAAAAATTTCGCGCCAGACCTGGGCCTTGTCCGGCGAAAGATTGATGACACAGTTGGATAAAACCACATCCACGCTGTTGTCTGCCGCCGGCAGGTGCTCGATTTCTCCCAGCCGGAACTCCACGTTGTCCAGGCCGGTGGTTTCCCGGTATGACGCGATGTTTTTCCTCGCTTTGGCGAGCATCTCCGGGGTCATGTCCACGCCGATGACACGACCCGCAGCCTTGACGCGCTCCCCGGCCTGAAAAACGTCAAAACCGCCGCCGCTGCCGAGGTCAAGAACAGTTTGCCCCTCCCGCAGGGCCGCCAAGGCAACCGGGTTGCCGCACGAAAGCCCCATGTTGGCCCCTTCGGGAAGCCGATCAAGGGCGTTTGTGTCATAGCCGAGCGATTTAGCCAGCCTGGCAGGGTCAGCCTGGCCGCTACGCCGGCCTGAGCAGCAAGAGCGCTGCGCCCCAGAGGCAATGGCCGCGTACCCAGAGCGGACTGTTTCTGTGATGTCCTGCGCGCTTGTTGTTTTGTCGGTGTTTTTCATGGCGTGTCCTCAATGTTTCAATTTTTCAATAAATGTTGAAATATTAATATAGAAAGTTCGTGTCCAAGGTCCGGCAGGGGGCATAACGCTGCCGCTGCACTGCTCCTAGAGTAGATTAACTTTGAAGTGCTTCACATTTCAAAGTTTTCATTCAGCCAAAAAATGCGATTTTCGGCTGAATCCATGCCACATTGCGAGCGTGTCTTAAACTTTGAGAATGTACATTCTCAAAGTTAATTTGCTCTAGTCGTTCCAGTCCGGAAGAACGGCCGGTGAAACAGCGCTTTGCGTTCTGTATCGGCGGCATTGCTCGGGTTGGTTCGCGCAGCATTCTGAAGTGAGGTAGGCGATGGTGTCGAGCATGAGGGGGATGTTGGCCCGGTATCGCAGAAAGCGCCCTTCTTTTTCCACGCTGATCAGGCCGGAATGCAACAGCCCTTTCAGATGAAAGGAGAGGTTGGTTCCGGGTACTTGCAGAATTCTTGCAATCTCACCGGCCACCAGGCCGTCAGGCGCGGACTTTACCAACAGCCTGAACAGGTCCAGGCGCACTTCTGACGACAGGGCTTCAAAAATACTGCTGGCGTGTGCTGTTTTCATAGAATGATATTTCAACTTTTATTGAATTGTGTCAATGTTTTTTATATGTATATATTACAATATGTTGTGTGGTGGTCGTCGGCCCATGCCTCGGAGCATTCAGCGAAGCCGACCTGGCCGTAATTTCTGTCGCGGGCGAACCAGAATAGCCGCCACTACGGCGGCTGCCAGGGCTGTCATGAAAGCCCCCGCCATATCCAGAGGATAGTGCACGCCTGCAAATATCCGTGCCCAGGCGGTCATGAGTCCCATCAGTATGACTGCCAGGGCAAAAAAGCGTGCGCCCTGTTGAAACAACAGAGGCAGAGCCAGTGAAAACACAAATGTGGCGTGAAAACTGGGAAAGGAGGATGTGGGCGCATGATCGATCAGCATGCGGCCTAGGCCAATGACAAAAGGCCGGGGGTTGTAATGGAACTTGCGGATGCAGTACGCCGTACCCATAGCCAGCATCATTGTCAGGATCAGGCGGCCCGCAAGCACGCCGCGTTGTTTTTGCATGAGCAGGGCAACGAGAGCAAGAACAGCGGCAATGCCGATGGGCCATTCCGCCAGGATGCGGGCAGCCCAGATGCCGAAAGAAGATGCCGTGTCACCGGCGTTCAGGGCCAGAAAAAGCTGATGGTTTAAAGATTCCATGATTGTTCTGCAAGGTTTGTCGCGGGTTGGAACAGGACAGGCGGCTTGAGCAGCGGGGTTGCTGACAGTGTGCGCCCATTGCTGCGAAAACGCTGGCCGGGGCAGGAACGCCCGGGCTGGCGAGAAGTTTGCGGCAGTCTCAAAAAGGCAGAAGGGGACACACATTCACGAAAAGCGTACACGGATTCATGCGGCAGGCCAGCCGTGTGGGCCGCAATAACCGGGACTTCCTGTAACTGCAAAGCCCGTCAAAGTCTTGCGGACAGTGACGGGCTTTACTGATTTCTTGGTGGGCCCACCAGGATTCGAACCTGGGACAGGCCGGTTATGAGCCGGAGGCTCTACCAACTGAGCTATAGGCCCCAAGGAGGAGGACTATAGCCATAAGTTGTTTGGCGGTCAAGCCGGAGATGCCCGGCCTGCCATTTTCGCCTGCTGTTTTACGCGCGGTACTGCGCGTGCACGGGCAGGCGTTTTTGCCGGTATTGCCTTACATGGCGTTGCCGGTTTCCAGCAGCGCGATCTGTTCATCAATGGCTTTTTGCAGCTGGTTGGGCAGGCCCATGATGTCCACATTAAGAAAGCCGCGCACAATGGTGGATGCTGCTTCATCTTCATCCAGACCGCGCGCCATGAGGTATTCTATTTCTTCCTGGGCAATTTTGCCCACGGCGGCCTCGTGCGACAGCTCCACGCCGTCCTGGTTGCTGTCCAGCTCAGGGATGGCATGTATGCGTCCGCTGCCCAGAATAAGGCCCTTGCATTCCAGATGCCCCCTGGCGGGAGCGGCGGACGCGCCTATGAAGCCACGGTTGATGATGGTTCCGCCGGTGGTCAGGGTGCGCGAGACGATTTCGCCGCGCGTGTCGGGCGCATTGAGTTCAATGCGGTTGCCGCAGTCCACGTGGGAGCCTTCAGGCGTGACAATGACGGAATTGAAGCGCGCCACAGCCCCGCTGCCCTGCAGCTTCATGGTCGGATACATTTGCAGGTCGGCCACGGGCTTGAGCAGAATATAGTTGTTCTGAAACTCTCCACCGGCATCCACAATGCCCGCGGAGCGCGGGCGCACCGTGGTGCTCGTTCCCCAGTTATGAATCATGGTGAAGGTGAGCTTGCCGCCTTTTTCCACATAATATTCGGTAATGCCCAGGTGGGCCGTATCGTTGGCGTCATGTGCCGTGGCGCAGCCGCCCAGAATGTGCAGTTCGGCTCCTTCTTCCACCACCACAATATTGTGAATGCTCTGGCCCGCGCCGTGTCCCTTGATGAACATGCACGACTGCACGGGCTGGGTGATCTTGGCCCCTTTTCGGGCGCGCACAAAGTAGCCGCCGTTGCAATGCTCGCGCGTGAGGCGGGTAAATTCGTCTTTTTCAGGATCAAGCAGCTTCCAGTAGTACTGGGGCAGGCCGTCAAATTTTTTGAGGGCCTCGCGGATGTCCATCAGGTCGAGCCCTTCGTGGCTTGTGCGGCAGTGAACCCCTGCGTGATTGAGCTGCATGAACGCTCCGCTCACGGCATGATCGTTCACGTCAATGCCCGCGAGCACAAGGCGTTCCTTGTCCGCGGCGGGCAGACTGGCGAGATTTTCTATGGGCGCTGCGGCTTCGTTGCCGCTGAAACTGTACCGGGAAAGATTGACTGTGCTCATTTGAGGGGGGCCTCCGCAATTTTGCCAAACATGTCGCCGGCCAGGCAGCGCAGACATTCCTGATAGCCGTGATTGGCGATATGGTCGAGAATTTCGCGCGGCCCGGCTTCACAGCAGAGTTTGCCGTTATACATGACCTGCCCCCGGTGGGCGTTGACATATTCAAGAATATGCCCGGTGTGGGTAATGATAAGGCCGCTGGTGGAGCGCGCTTTTTCGCGTTGCCGCAGGGTGGCGCAACATCGTTCGGGCAGGCCGTCCAGCAGGCTGCGCACGGTTTTGCCCACAAGGGCCATATTTTCAAGATCCACGCCGGATTCCGGTTCGTCAAAAAGCAGAAGATCAGGCTGCTGGGCCATGAGCTGCAGCAGTTCGGAGCGCTTGATCTCGCCGCCGGAAAAGCCCGCGTTGACATCGCGGTTCAGAAACTGGTCAAAATGCACCTTGCGGGCCATTTCTTCCACGTCCATCTGGCGTCCGCGTCCGCACAGTTCCACCAGTTTGCCCGTGGGCAGGCCGTGGATGGTGGGCGGACGCTGAAAAGACATGCCAATGCCAAGGCGCGCCCGTTCATACATGGGCGCATGGGTGATATCTTTGCCCTTGAAGATGATCTGCCCCCGGGTGACGGTGTATCCCGAAACGCCCATAAGGGTCATGAGCAAGGTGGTTTTGCCGGAACCGTTTGGCCCAAAGAGGATGAACGTTTCGCCGGGCTTGACGTGCAGGTCTATGCCCTTGAGCACGGGCGTACCCTTGACCTCCACATGAAGGTTACGGATTTCAAGCATTATTGTCTCCGGTTTCACCAAGATATTCCATCACATCGTAATGTACATGGTCCAGAATGTGGGTCAGCCTGGAGACGCACTCGTCCCCCACGGCCTTGCTCAGAAGGTCAACGATAAAGGCGGCTCTTTTGGCATTGACCAGGGCGTCGTATCCCGGGTCCGCGCTGTAGGGTATGGCGCTGATGCTTTCGCTGAAGTTTTGCAGCATTTCCGGGTCAAGGTTCTTGATGGGCTGGGCTTCGTCATCAATATAGGCGATGCCATCGCGCAGTTCGAGCATGACCGGTTTGCCGTGCATGTAGGCGATGCACACTTTCATGGTAGTCCCCTTGGTTTTACAGATGCCGCATAGTGGCAAACTTGGCTGCCCGTGTCCAGAGGAAGGGCGCACGGGCAGGATAAACACATGGCGGCTCTTGCGGTTGCGCCCGGCACTGGCTACCATGTGCAAAGATGTAATGGAGGTATCCATGCTCGTGATTACCGGTGGAGCGGGCTTTTTGGGCAGCGCTCTTTTATGGCAGCTTAACTGCATGAATATTGAAGATATCGTGATTGTGGACAATCTTGCGCGGAGCGACAAGTGGCGCAATCTCGTCAAGCGGCGCTATGTGGACTACATGCACAGGGACCGCTTTTACGAGCTTGTGCAGCGTGATGCCCTGCCCTGGAAGGTCAGCGGCGTGGTACACCTTGGGGCCTGCTCGTCCACCACGGAAAAGGATGCGGATTTTCTGATGGAAAACAATTTCCATTACAGCCGCGATCTGTGCCGTTATGCGCTGGACAAGGGCGCTCGTTTTATCAATGCCAGTTCCGCCGCAACCTATGGCGACGGTTCGCTGGGCTTCAGCGATGACGAGCAGCTTGTGCCGCATTTGCGGCCCCTGAACATGTACGGCTACTCCAAGCAGCTTTTTGACCTCTGGCTGCTGCGCGAGGGCTTGCAGACCCAGGTAGCCAGCCTGAAGTTTTTCAATGTTTACGGCCCCAATGAATATCACAAGGGCGATATGCAGAGCGTGGCCGCCAAGGCTCACCGGCAGATCGGTCAGGAAGGGCAACTGCGGCTTTTCAGATCTGACCGCCCGGATGTGAAGGACGGGGAACAGAAGCGTGACTTTGTTTACGTCAAGGACTGCACGGCCCTGATGGCCTGGCTGCTGGAGCGCAATGATGTCTGCGGCATCCACAATGTGGGTACAGGAACGGCGCGCAGCTTCAATGACCTTGCGCGGGCCGTGTTTGCCGCCCTGAACCGGCCCTGCCGCATCGAGTACGTGGATATGCCCGACAGTCTGCGCGGACGCTATCAGCACTACACGCAGGCCGACATGGACTGGCTCGGGCGGGTGGATTGCCCTTTGGCCTTTACATCGCTTGAAGAAGGCGTGACCGATTATGTGAAGGGCTATCTGGATACAGAAGACCCCTATCTGTAGAAAACGGAACCCGTGGGCGTAAAATTTCTGGGCTGGTTGTGTCCCTTTGGGCGGCCTGTCTTCGGGGCGGACGGCCCTGAAGTGCGCCTGTCCGGGGATACGCTGCCCCTGCGGCTGAAAACGGATGCGGCCCTGTGCGGATTTTTAAAAAAATCCGCACAGGGCCGCTGAAGCATTATGCCAAATCCTGATCTTCCGCGGCATGCTGTCCGGTGGCAAGGACATTGCCAACCGCATCGTGAGCAAGCGCAGTTCGCGCATCACGCCCATGATGTTTGAATTCGAGCTGATCGAGCGGGCCAAGGCCAACAAGATGCGCATCGTGCTGGCCGAAGGCACTG
>NZ_JBAIYR010000045.1:0-10991 GCF_036763145.1 Desulfovibrio sp. 1188_IL3213
CGCTCTTCCGATCTAATGCCCGTTCCGGCTGTCGCAAGGCGCGTGAGCGTGAGGCTGTGCGGCAGCGGAGCCGCTGCCGGGTAGCTCCTTATGGGGCATAGTCCAGCCCCTGACTGGTCAGTTGCATCCTGCCCGGCCTGCCGGTGACGCGCGCCATGTCTTCGTAAAGGGGGCAGCCGTTGAAAAGAATAAATATTTCGTCGGCAAGCGCCTCGGGGTCAAGGTCGGCATACCTTTGGGGGTAGGCGGCCTTGGCCATAAAAAAAGCGTTGATATACAGCACTTCGGGATTGTTGAAATAGGCCGTATGCGGCAGCAGCAGCCATGCGTTGCCGCTTGTCAGCGCCGTGAGCCGCTCGTAGTAGGCCCGCTCGCTGCCCAGCCCCTGGCGTATGAGCGGCAGGCCGTTACCGTCAATAAAAATCAGGGGCGGGTTGGCCGCCAGCAGAAATTCCTTGTTGATGAAGAAATGGCCGGTCCGGCCCATGCCGTCGGCCATGTTTTTCACGCCTGACAGTGTGAAGGGCATGAATTCGGCGGCCGTGCTTTTGATATCCTGGTTGCCCCTGTAGGAAAGCCCGCCCACATAGGCCCGCGCCTCTTCTCCTTCCGCCGGGGCAGGCAGACGCGAGGCCAGGGCGCGAACGCCGCTGACCACTTCTGCGGCCCGTTCCTGCTTGCCCAGAATGTTTCCGGCAAGAATGATGGAACCGAGAAAGACCTCACTGTCGAAAGCGGGCAGGCCCTGGCTCAGGGCAACGACAGGAACGCGCAGTTTGCGCTGGAGCAGGTCCGGCTCCGCCGGGTCGGTGGAAATGATGAAGACCACATCCGGGGCAAGACCCACGATGCGTTCGTAATCCGGCACGCGCACGGCTCCGGCTTTGCCGACGACGGGCAGGTTTTTGAAGCGTTCCCGGTTGCAGAGCACATAGGGCTTGGCGATGACGGTCTTGTCGATGTCTTCCACGCCCACGATTTTATCCTGCGCGCCAAGATAGGTCACAAAGGCCATGCTGCTGCCAAGGGCCACCATGCGCCTGATGTTTTCCGGTTCCGGCACTTCCACGACGCGGCCCAGGGCGTCGGTGACGGAGCGCGCCCCGGCAGGGGCCGCGCCCGTCAGCAACGCCAGAGCCAGCACAAGCAGGCTCAGCGCTTTTGCCATATGATCATCTCGATAACATAGTCTGTGCGTTCAACGTATTGGCCGTTTTCGTCCCGGAAGTTCTCCACATGAGCCGCCACAAAATCCGGGTCCGGTTCCGCGCCGTAGTCACGCAGGGTAGTGACGCAGGTGTCCACCAGTTCTTCCCGGCTTTTCGCCACCACCCACTGGCCTTTGACCGGTATGGCCGTATACGGCACACCCCTGGCCTCCAGCCATGCGCGCATATCCTGGGCATTGTTGAAAATTTTTGGAGCAATGCCGTAGTGCTCGTGCAGTCCCTGCATGACGTCGGAAAGCATGCGGTCAGAAAAGCCCATAAAAATCACCTTGTCGGTGGTGTATTGCATGAGTTTTTCCCTGCTCGCATCGCTTTCAATGGCTGGCGTCATGGAGGCGAAAACAATGTCAAAGCGCTCGTCTGTGGAAAAATCGTCCCAGCCGGAGCACACGGTTGCAATATTGTCGATGTGCATGGCGGCGGCGTCTTCGCGCAGCAGGCGCAGCATTTCGTCGGCAACGTCCACGGCGGTGACTGACTGTGCCATGCGCGCCAGGCGCAGGGTATACATGCCGCTGCCGCAGCCCACGTCCAGAACGCGCTTGCCGGTGAAATCCACGCCGTTTTCTGCGGCATGGCGCAGCATGCCCGCCTCGTAATTGCTGTCGCCTTCCTCAAAGCGCGGGAAGGTACGCGAACGGGCGTTCCAGTATTCACGCTGCTTTTGCTGCTTTTCGTTTACAGTTCCCATTTGATGCTGACTCCCGCGTTGAATCCCAGTGCCGGGTAGCCCCAGGCTTCTTCATACTGGGTATTGGTTATATTGTCCGCATAGGCTTCAAGGGTCAGGTGTTCGTCCACCTTGTAACTGAGGCTTGCACCAAGGGTGGCGTAGTCGTGCAGCGTGCCTTTACGCAACTGGGCCGTATTGACGTAATAGCTGCGCTCGCCCACATAGGTCAGCACCGTGTCCAGGGTGAACTGTTCATTGATTTTCCAGATGGTTCCCAGGGTTCCTTTCCAGTCGGGGATATACTCCAGCTTTTCCATTACGTTGCCCGGATCGGCGGGGTCGTTGGACTTTTTGCTGTCCTGTCTGGTCACGGCGGCTTTTACCGTCAGGCAGTCCAGCACGTCATAGCTGCCGCTCAGCGTGGCTCCGTATATTTCTGCGTCGATATTGTAGGCGGCCCATGCCTGATAGCTTTGCGGACGGTTTACGTATACGGGCTTGTGAACGATATAGTCCTGAATGTTATAGTAAAAGCCGGAAAGCTTGAGAAAGCCCTTGCCACCGAAGCTGTACTTGTAGGCCGCGTCGATGCCGCGTGCCGTTTCGGGCTTGATGTCCTTGCCCACAAGATAGGGCACATTGACGGTATTGTCCCGTGAGGATGCCTGCGAGTTCCAGTACAGTTCGGGAATGGTGGGGGTTCTGTAGTTCTGGTACAGGGCCAGAGAAGCGGACTGGCTTTCCGTAAATTCGTAGGTGAGCATGGCCTTGGGAGAAAGCTGCGCGTTATAAAGATTTTTGTCCTGTCCTTCAGGGCTGTAGCTGAAACTGTCGTAGCGCAGACCCATATCCAGATGCAGGCTGTCGGTAAGGGAAAACTTGTCGGCCAGAAACGCGCCCATCACTGTGGCAGGCCTGCCCGCCTCGGAAGACTCCATCTTGCCGGTCCAGTTGTTGGCTCCGGCCTTGTTATAGTTATCATCCACATATTCCACGGTAATGGGGCCGGGAGTCAGCCGCTTGTATTCCACGCCGGTCATGAGCGCATGGCCGAGAACCGTGGCTCCTGTCTTGAACTTGAAGCCGTAGGTATTGTCTACAATGACGTTGCGGTCCAGTACCAGATCCCCCTTTTTTGTTTTGGACGGATTGAAACTGTCCGGGCCTTTCTTGATCTGCATGCGGGCGTCAATGTCCGCATAGTTTTTTTCGCGGCGGCTTTCGCTGTTTTTGAAACCGGAGACTTCAAAGTAGGCTGTTTCCAGAAATTCCTGCCGGTAGGTAAAGTCCATAAGATGGCGATACTTTGTCCAGTGCGCGCCGTCGCCGATAACGGTCATTGAGGGCGTGGGCGAGCCGCCGGCAAAGCTTTCGCCGCTGGCTGTGGGATAGTTGGAATCTATGGGAGAACCAAAGCCGGGCAGATCCGGATTGGAATCGCTGGTGGGATTGCCGTCGTTTCTGTTGGTGCGGATAAGCCCGCGCCTGGTCTGGCTGTAATTGTAACCCAGGATAAGTTCGGCCTGCCAGGGCAGGTCTATGTAAAGCTTGGGATTAAAGTGAAAGGAGTCATAGTCGTTATTGCGAAAAAAGGGATCGGCGTGCTGATGGCTCAGGCCCACGCTCAGCCCTATGGCGTTGAACTTCTGGGCGTAGCTGCCGCGCACGTTATGAAAGTCGTAAAAGTCTTTCCAGCCGCCCATGGTGGCATAGGCGCTGAAATAGGGCTTTTCGGTGGGGCGGCGGGTATAGGCGTTGATGACGCCGCCAAGGGCGCTGTTGCCGTATTCAACCGAACTGCCGCCCTTGATCACTTCGATCCGCTCGATATTGTCCAGCGGGATGGTCCCGAAGTCGATATAGTTGCCTCCGGACATGCCGGTGGAGCTGATGTTGCGGCCGTCAAGATTGAGCATGATTCTTTTGGATTCCATGCCGCGTATGGAGATGATGTCGCTGCTGTCGCCCATGGCGGCCTTGCGCTTGAAAGATATTTCCGGGTCGCGCACAAGGTAGTCGGCCACGTTATTGCTGCGGTTTTTTTCCACCACGATGGCGGTGGTTCTGTCCAGCTTGTCTTCTTCCAGCTGTCCGGTCACTTTTACCGGGTCCAGAACAAAGACGTCCTGCATGAGATTGTCGGAACCGGCTGCATGGCCTAGGAGGGGAAAGGCCGTCACAGCCAGCAGGCACAGGCAAAGGATGATTTTCATACATACCCTCTGGCAGCGCCTGTGCTGAAGGTTGGTGTCAAGCCGGCGCATGTGATGTTTTTCAAAAAAGTGCTATCACTCGCTGGAAAAAAAGGCTGCGCCGGGCAGCCCGTCTGAAGGTCTCTGGCTTACCAGCGCCGGGGGTAATGGCGGTGACAGTCCAGACAGACTTTTTTGCCGTCTTCAAGACGCAGCATGGGTTCGGCCACACCTTCGCCGCAAATTTCGCAGGGGATTGAAGTAAAAATGCGCGGCCTTTCAGGGGCTTCATAGCTGGGTACAGACGAACTGAACATGTCTTCAAGCGGCATGCTCATGAGGGTTTGCTGCCATTCTTCCCTGCTGGCCTGTTCATTTTTGGTCACACGCAGGCACAGGCGCAGGGCCGTGCCGTTTTCGCGGTCAAAAAAAGAATAGGCCTGCTTGCCGCGCGGGCGCGCAACCAGGTTGCCTTTGCCCGCCGAGCAGCCGAGCAGGCACTGAATGGCGTCTACGCCGCAGGCATCGTTTTCTGTGATGCAAACGAGCTTGCCGTATTGGGCCTGCCCAAGCACGGGGTGGGCCATTACTGCCTCCACGGCGCGCAGGCCGATGACGAGGCCGGGGCAGAGATGCCCGTGAAAGGTTACGGCCTTGTTGAGCCTGTCTGAAGCTGACTGATCCATGATGCCTCCTGCATGGCGGCTCAAACCCTTTCCCATCGGCAGAAATATGGCCGTAACTCTTGGCTGGCCGCAGTTTTGCCGTTTCGTGAAAGGCTGGGACAATGTTGATCCGCCCGGTAGTATTAATTGAAAAATCGTAACACCAAGGCAGAAAACAGGCAAGAAAATACTTATAAGACGTGCGGTTTTGACAAAATTTGTCCTGACCCGGCCTGCTGCCGTTACGCCGCAAATCCGGTGGGCACACAAAAGACAAAGCCGGAATTGCTGTTTGCGGGCAATCCGGCTTCGTCCGTGTAGAGGTGCGGCAACGATGGTCAGGCTGGTCTGCTACAGAGGCATGTTCAGGCACAGGAGGGGCAGGGGCCAGCCCCGGAAACTAGAGCAGTTAACGAATGAAATGACTTAACTGCTCTGCAAGGATTTTCTTGAAAATCCTTGCCACGAAATGCGAGCAGGCAGGCTTTTGCCTGCCGTAAGCAAGCATTTCAAGTGTTAAATGCTCTAGACAGTGTCGTCACGAGATGAATTTCCTTGGTATATCAAGGAGAACGAGCCTTTTATGCAGGGAGTGTACTCTTATGGTACTCGACCGGAATAAAAGGCGAAGTTCGACGCAGAGATACCGGTAAAGGCGCTCGTGACGACACTGTCTACAGTTTGACGAGTTCGTAGGCCCGGTTGCCCAGACCGATGGCTTCACCGTGCCGCAATTGCACGGTTCCGCGCGTATGGGGCCAACGCGCGGTGAAGATGTCCTGCCCCTGCTTTTTTTCCTGCGTGCTGGCGCACAGGCAGGGGGCGTTGTTGACGAGGTCAAGGCACGCCTGATCCAGAGCCACAGGGTCTGAGGATGCCAGAATGCCCACGTCAGGCACAAGCGGCATATCGCTCCAGGCTACGCAGTCGCAGTCCGGTGTCACGTTGAGCACAAAATTGATGTAGCAGACGCGCCTGCTCCTGCCCTTGACCGTGCCGTAGGCGTATTCGGCCATGCGCTCCATAAAGGGTTCCATTTCCGTTGCCCAGTCAATAACAATGGCCTTGGCCGGGCAGACCGTCATGCACTCGAAGCAGCCGATACATCGCGCTGTTTCCACATGGCTTTTGTGGTCGCGCATGCTCAGGGCCTGCTGCGGGCAGGAGCGCACGCATTTGGCGCAGCCGATGCAATCATCTTTGTTTATGCTCACATGGGTGGCGTGCTGTTCCCGCTTGCCCCGCACCGACGCGCCCCCCATTGCCAGATTTTTGACGGCTCCGCCAAAACCGGCCATCTGATGTCCCTTGAAGTGGCTGAGTACAACCATAGCCGGCGCGTTGTGTATTTCGGTGGCGATATGCACGTCTTTGAAGTGTTTGCAGTTGATGCGCACCGGCACGTCGTTGCCGCCGAACAGCCCGTCGGCGATAACGACGGGAGCGCCCGCCACCGTGGGGGCAAAGCCGTTGAGATAGGCTGTGCGCAGGTGGTCGACCGCATTGTGCCTGCTGCCGGAATACAGGGTTGTGGTGTCGGTGAGAAAAGGCTTGCCCCCGACGGCGGCGATTTTGTCCACCACCTGCCGCACCAGGGTGGGGTTCAGGTGGGTGTCGTTGCCGTATTCGCCAAAGTGCAGCTTGACGGCAGCAGGCTCATTTTTTTTGATGATTTTTTTCAGGTTAAGGGCGTCGCACAGGCGGGCCACCTTGGCCATCTTGCTTTCTTCATGTGAGCGGGAGTGTGTATCGGCAAAATATACTTTGGCAGGCATGTTGTCCTCCATATCAGGCTTTTTTATGCTGTAGTCACAGTTTTTTTATGCCTCCTCAGGGCAGTTCCGCAAGCGAAAATCAGGGGCGGGGCCGTGAAAAAATGGCCTGTGGCGCGGCCGGGGCGCTTGACAAGATGTGCGCTCAAGAATAACCTTAATAAGATTTATGTTTCATGAAAACAGAGGGTTAGCTCATGCCCTGCAAGGAGGCTCCATGGCCGTTTATGTTGTAGATCATCCTCTTGTGCGTCACAAGATTGGTATTTTGCGTATGGAATCCACCTCCACCAGTGAATTTCGCAGCGTTTCCAATGAAGTGGCGCGTCTGCTTATCTATGAGGCCACCAAGGGCTTTCGCACTGAAAAGCATACCGTGCAGGGCTGGGCCGGGCCTGTGGAAATTGAAGCCATTTCCGGCAAAAAAGTTACGGTTGTTCCCATTTTGCGCGCCGGTCTCGGCCTGATGGACGGCGTGCTGGACATGATACCCGGGGCCAAGATCAGCGTTGTGGGCCTGTACCGCAATGAGGAAACTCTGGAGCCTGTGGAGTATTACGTCAAGCTTGCCAGCGACATGGATCAGCGCCTCGCCATCATTCTTGACCCCATGCTGGCCACGGGCGGTTCGCTTATCGCGACCATCGAGCTGTTGAAGCGCCACGGCTGCCGCCAGATATGCAGTCTCAACCTTGTCTGCGCTCCTGAGGGCATTGCCAAGGTGGAGGCGGCGCACCCCGATGTGGACATCTATACCGCCGCCATTGACGATCACCTCAATGCGCAGGGCTACATTATTCCCGGTCTTGGCGATGCCGGAGACCGCATTTTCGGAACCAAATAGTACCGTTACAATTGGGGGCAGTTTTTGCGTAAAATTGCTCTGGCGGCTGCGTGGCAGGCGTTTGCTGCGAAGGTGCGAACCTGTTTCAGCCTTGCCGAAAAGCTTTTGTGATGAAAGCCCGGCGGCACGGGCTGCGCGGTCGCGCACCGTGGCAACCGTCTGGAAAGCTTTGGGAACTATGCTCCCAAAGGTAAATGCTCTAGACAATCGAGGCAGGGTATGAGCTCGAACGGCTCGCGGCGGGAATTTGCGCCCACCGACTACAATCTGCGTTTCAGGGACTGCCTGATCGGCGCGCAGATGCTTTTTGTGGCCTTTGGCGCACTGGTGCTGGTGCCCATCCTTACCGGTCTGGACAGCAACGTGGCCCTGTTTACCGCAGGGGTGGGAACGCTGCTTTTTCAGATCTGCACCAAGGGAAAAGTGCCGATTTTTCTGGCATCGTCCTTTGCCTTTATTGCTCCTATCATTTACGGGGTGCAGACCTGGGGCGTCGCGCAGACGCTGGGCGGGCTGGTCTGTTCCGGCTTTGTCTATTTTATTCTCAGCGGCCTTATCCGCTGGCGCGGCATTGAAGTTGTTTTGCGTGTGCTGCCTCCGGTGGTGACCGGCCCTGTCATCATGGTCATCGGCCTTATTCTGGCTCCGGTGGCCGTTAACATGGCTCTGGGAAAAACCGGCGACGGCGCGGTGCAGCTGGTTCCCGAAGAAATGGCCCTGTGGGTTTCCATGACCTCGCTTCTGGTCACGGTGCTGGTTTCGCTGCTGGGCCGGGGCTTTTTACGGCTCATGCCCATATTGTGCGGCATCACGGCGGGCTTTCTGGTTTCGCTCTATCTGGGCCTCGGCGACTGGACAAAGGTTGCGGCTACGCCCTGGATGAGCCTGCCGCAGTTCACCTTTCCGGAATTTGCCTGGGAACCCATACTCTTTATCATGCCCATAACCCTTGCTCCGGCCATTGAGCATTTCGGCGACGTGGTGGCCATAAGCTCCATCACCGGGCGCGACTACCTCAAAGATCCCGGCGTGCATACCACCATGTTCGGCGACGGCGTGGCTACCATGGCCGCAGGCTTTGTGGGCGGGCCACCCTGCACCACCTATGCCGAGGTCATCGGCGCGGTAAGCCTGACCCGCGTTTTCAACCCGGCAGTCATGACCTGGGCGGCCTTGTGCGCCATTCTGCTTTCTTTTGTGTCCAAGATCGGGGCCTTTTTGTCGTCCATTCCCGTTCCCGTCATGGGCGGCATAATGATCCTGCTTTTCGGGGCTATCATGGTGGTCGGGCTGAACACGCTGGTGCGCGCCGGCAAGGACCTGATGGAGCCGAGGAATATGGTTATCGTGGCTCTTATCATTATTTTCGGTGTGGGCGGCATGCAGTTCAGCATCGGTTCTTTCAAACTGGGCGGCATCGGGCTTGCCGCGGTGACGGGTGTGGCCCTCAACCTCTTTTTGCCGCGCAGCCGCAGCTGAGGCTCATGTGCGAAGCCCCTGCGTTGCGGCGACAGCCGGTAAATGTGTAAAAAGGGGCAGGACACGGGATTTCGCAATGTGCGTATCCATGTAAATATTCTTTAACCCGCCGGGCGGCATGGGGCTGCCCGGCGGGTTGTATCTTTTGCGGCAAGCATGCTAGGCTTTCTTCAGGGCCACCGGTCGCCATATGGCTTTTTTGCCCGGCGACGCCAAGAAAAAAACGGTCAGCGCAGGCATATGCGGCCTGAGTATGATTTTTTCTCATGTGCTGCTGAAGCGGTTTTTTTGAAACTGCTCTGATGTTCAGTTTTGTGAATGCGCTGTTGAAACACCGGCTCCTGTTTCAGGGCTGTCATTTAGCCGCAAAAGGAGGCTTCTCATGGCTGATAAAAAAGGTAAAGACGATTATACAACGTGTCCCGCCTGTTCCGGTACGGGAAAAAATCAGGACAATACGCCGTGCTTTGAATGCAATGGCACCGGCAAAAAGCAGAACGCCTGCACCGTGCCCGTGGGCGCCGAAAACAGCGGCGTGTGCGACTAGAGCGGTTTAACTTTGAAAAAGGTGCAGATGCTCTACATCATCTGGCGCTGCACGAATGTGCAGTGCGCCACAGCGTGGCGTGGATTCAGCCGGAAAATGCGATTTTCAGCTGAATGAAAGCTTTGAAATGTGAAGCAGTTCAAAGTTAATCTGCTCCAGATGTAATGTTCCTGAATCTGGTCGATTCAGCAGGGTGCAGCCCAGAGTTGCATGCATCAGGGTTTGCGCACCATAATGAAGAATCCCGGCCTTGGCCGGGGTTCTTCATTATGGCGCAATGGGGCAAGCACCGCCAGTGCGGGACATGCGCTGCGTAGCGCACGGTGCTTACAGGCTGCGCTCTTCAAGGCCGCCGGTGGCTGCGCCTTTTTTGGGCGGTTCGGTCACGGGCTGCAGACCCGGCACCACGTCGTGCACTTCGGTGGGCGGCGCAAGGGGATTGGAGGCGGCCCTTTCAATAATCTTGCTGTCGCGCACAAAGACGGTGCAGGACAGGCCGAAGCACTCATTGATGGCGGCCACGGTTCCCTTGAGCGTTTCCTGATCATTCTGCGGCGGGGGAACCAGAAGGTAATAGGTGCGCGTGCGTCCGCCCATGCGCGGTTCAACGGTGCAGGCCACAATCCACTCGTCCTGCCCGTCGCCGTTCCAGTCCGCAATCGCCACCATGTTGACAGTGACGGTTTGCGTGGCATGCCTGATGCGGAAGCCGTTGTCCCAATGCGTGACGCGGCTGTCGGGCTGCATGGTGGCGGCAAAGGTATTGCCCAGGTAAACGTCGTGGCTTGTCTCTCCGGTCATGAACGAGGGAGAAAGCCGTCGAAAAAGCGTTTCGCCGTAACTTTTATAGCCCGCAAAAGACATGGGGGCCACGTAGGAGCCTTTGTCGTCCAGAAGGTTGCGGGCTTGAAGCTCCTTGGGCATGGCTCGGGCCATGCGAATGAATTGATCTTTTTCCACCACGACCACAGGGCGGGTGGAGCAGCCGAAAAGCAGAACGCCCAGGCAGAGCAGGGCGCAATAACGCGTGATAAGCATGGTGACAATTTTCTCCTGGCGGAGTTTTGACATGAAGCCGGGGTATGCGGCAATGCAGCCTTTGTATGCGTAGGCCGAAGCCTTGTAAAGTGGGTTGCCTTGTCATTCCGGCCGGCATGGTATGGTATCTGCATATTTTTTACAGGCTGTCCCGCTTATGTTTCAAGCCAAGGAAAAACCATGTCCGAAGCCCTGTATATCGAAATGCCCCCGCGAAAAGGCGGCAAAAAATCCCTGTGGCTGCGCCTGCTGCCGTTATGGGCGCTGGTGCTGCTGCTTTTTGGCGGGGCCTGGCTGTGGCTGGTTCAGGGGCGCATAACCAGCGACCGCGCCTTTCTTGACGCCATGGTGCATGTGGTTGCGCCGGAATTTTCCGCACCGGTGGAGGGTTTTTTTGTGCGCGAGGGCGACAGTGTGCGCCGTGGTCAACCCTTGTTGCTGCTGAACGTCCGTGCCTATCAGGATAGACTTGCTGAGGCCGGTCGTGAGGGCGCGGCCCTGCGGGGCATGTCCGGGCAGGCTTCCGGTCCGCCCACTATGGAAGAAGCCGCC
>NZ_JBAIYR010000046.1:0-10543 GCF_036763145.1 Desulfovibrio sp. 1188_IL3213
CGCGTCTTGACCGCCGTTCCTTTGGCGTCGGTGGCAGCCTGGGGGCGCGACGACGCAGGGGGCAAGATGCCAAGGGACCGTATCTGCCGGGCGTCCTGCAGCAGGCCCAGGGTGAAAAGTCTGCCCACGGCCAGCTCTTCAAGCTTGTCGGGCATGCAGTGCAGACAGGCCACGGTTTTTCCATTGCAGATGAGATTATACGCTTCTTCGCGCAGGAGCAGGTCGTCCACCTCATATCTGCCCAGATGGTTGATGCGTGTAAGGGTAATGGGAAAACAGACCGGGGGATGATGGGGCTTGGACATGCGGGCGGATTTCTCCTTGCGGTGGGATGCGCTGCATTTGCCGCGAGGTCGCGTCTGGCAGCGTAACCGCAGTTTCGGCCAAAACGGGCTGAAAAACAAGAGGCGCTGCAGGCGGGATTGTGCATGCCCCGGACATGACGCGCCAGCCATATAAAATGTATTGTAAAAGAGGTCTTTTCATTAGCGGCGTGCTCACCTAGTATAGGACAGGCGGTACCGGATGCCGGCCGGGCCATGCGTGGCGGAATATCTGCACAGGCTGCCCGGCACAGGGCATGTGCCGCAGGATACTGATGCATGGGACGACGCGCGGGACAGGCGGCACGGGATGCCCGGCTCGTGTTCTAGAGCAGATTAACTTTGAGAATGTACATTCTCAAAGTTTAAGACACGCTCGCTTCGCTGCTTAACCGCGCAAGTAAATAGCTCTGCTGTCTTCATCCGTAACTTCCTTTGTCGTAACGGCTGAAGCTGCGCTTGCATCTTTGCGGCGGGCGACTGCTCACGCAGCCGCCAGAGCAATTTCACTTTGAAATTGCTCTACGGCTCGGGCTTTCCGGCGCAGGCTACCGGCGCGTTGTCCGATCAGAAAAATACGAATCTGTTGCAAGGAGTTTTTGTCATGAAAAAACTTTTGCTCTGCATTTTTTTTGTGTTTTTGGCGCTTCCCGTTGGGGCGGACGACGGCGGCCCGGCGTGGAAGGACTTCAAAGCTGAATGGATGAGCGCGTTCCCCGCCGGCTCGGTGACTGTGCAGGATCAGGGGCAGATAAAGATATGCACTCTGGAGGAAGGCGTGACCGCCACGTTTTTTCTGGATAACGACGGCGTGGTGGAGCGCGCTGTCGTGACCAACATGCTGCCGTCTTCTGGCCGCTACTTCGAAGGAGTTGCCCAGACCATCAGGGTTCTGGCCGGGCAGGACCCGCAGGCGGCTGCCGTGAGCGCGGCCTTTGCCACCTCCGCACCTGCAGTTCTGTGGCGCGCCGCTGGCGGTTTTTGCTTTGAACGCACGCAGGATCCGGGCGCAGGCTGGTTTTTTTATGCCAGCCGCGGCGACCAGTGTCCGACAGAAGTGAAGTAGGCGGGGGCAGCCTTGCGAACGCCTGATTCACGGCAAATAGAAAAACTTGCGTTTCAAGATCTTGAAGGCCATGAGGGCTGGCAGCGGGCCGCCTTGTATTCGGGGCAGGCAGACCCTTTCTGCTGCCTGCCGGCCTGGCAGCTTTCCTTTCATGAGGTCTTTGCCCCGGAACGCCAGCTCATGATGTGGCATGATCCCGGACGGGTCATGAACAGCGTGGTTGTGCTGGCGGAACAGGTTTTTTCCGCAGAGTCGGTCCTGCTGACTCCCATAGATACGCTGTGGTTTTTCAGTTCTCCCCTGCTGGGGCCTCATGCCGTGGATCTGCTGGCCCACGCCATGAGCGATCTGGCCGCGCTGTATCATCCGTATTTTCCCCGCATTGTCATCAGCGGTTTGCAGCCGGGCAGCGTAACGCCCCGCCGCCTCCTTCAGACCTTTGGCCGCAGCTTTGATTTTTTTATGCATTCGGAAACCGTGCAGTGCGCGGCTTCTCTGCAGGGAGGCCTGGATGGCTTCTTGTCCCGCAGGTCAGCCAACCACAGGGCCAAGCTGGCCAAGGGCAGCAGGCGTGCCGATGAGCGGGGCATAATGTATGAGCGGCATGTTCCGGCTTCAGAGGCCGAGGCGCTGGCCGTGTTTGAGCGTATGCTGGCCGTGGAAGCGGAAAGCTGGAAAGGGCAGGGGCAGTGCGGCATGACCGAAGAGCCTGCCCGTGCCTTTTATGCGGCCATGCTGCGACGTCTGGCTCCTGCGCGGGCCGCGCGCGTCATGTTTGCCCGGCATGAAAACAGCGATGTGGGCTTTATTTTTGGCGGCATGGCTGGCGGCATATACCGGGGGCAGCAGTTCAGTTACGACCGGCACTGGAAAGACGCCGGCATAGGCAACCTGCTACAGCTCGAACAGATTGCCTGGCTGTGTGAAGAGCAGGCCGCGCGTTACGACATGGGGCCGGTTACGGGGCCACGCATGGGGTATAAGGCGCACTGGACGGAAAAACGTTTGCCCATTCAGACCTGGCTAATGGTTAAAAAATAGTTCGGTCTCCTTCAGGGCAGGCTGCTTTTGAAGGCAGATATTCCCTGCAAGCTGCGGCAGGCACGGCGGCCGTCGTGTCGCGCATCTACTGCCCTTGCCCTGAAAAGGCTGTCCGCGCAATTCCGGACGCAAGGCCGTAGAACAAGCCTGCCCGCCTCCTTGCTCAGAGCAGTTTCAAGTTCAATGTTCGCAATCCCGATGTCTCACGCCCCACGGCAATGCGGCGCGTTGTTCCTGCACAGGCTTGCGCAACGCTCCCGCCTGCCGAATCTTTTGTCTGCATTTTTTAACATGCTTTTTTAACATGCTTTTTCTTCGGCAGTCGTCACGTTTTTTCCCTGTATTCGTCTGCAAAATTTGAGCGCCCGAAGATGTGCGGCAGGGCGCAAAGCCTTGATACGCGCGCCTCATTGAGAGGTTTTATAGAAAAATTATTGACATTTTCTAGCTAATAAACCAGATTTAAGGCTGCCCTCGTAAAAAAATGAGGGAAAGTACTAGGAGGACTGTCATGAAACGTTTTATAGTCGCTGTGGCGCTTGCCCTTTCACTTGCCCTTCCCGGGCTGGCCGCTGCCGAAGGCACCGGCATGTACCTGGCCCCCAAATTCCTTATGAGCATCCAGAGCACCGGACAGATGGAGCGTTCCAGTGGTCTGGCCGGTAGCGGGGTGGATAATTACAACCAGTTTACCCTTGGCGGCGCTCTGGCCCTGGGCTATGACTTCTGGCCCCAGCAGATGCTGCCCCTGCGCGCGGAAATCGAATTCGCCCTGCGCGGCAACAGCGAAAAAAGCTGGAGCGACGGCGGTTCGAACCTGAGTAGCGTCAAGGGCGTCTGGAACAACTCCACCCTGTTCGCCAACCTGTTCTGGGACTTCCGCAACGATAGCGCCTTTACCCCCTACGTGGGCGGTGGGCTTGGTCTGGCTTTCAACTACACCGGCTACACCCTCAAGGATAACGCCGGCAACAAGTTTGAAGCTGACGACCGCTTCACCAACTTTGCCTGGAATCTGGGCGCCGGTGTATCTTACGACATTAACGAAAGCTTCACCCTTGACGCTTCTTACCGCTTTGTGGGCCTCGGCTATAACGAAGTCAGCTCCACTGTGGGCGGCGTCAAGTACGAAGTGGGCAACCGTCCCTATAACAATGAATTTATGATCGGCCTGCGTTACGGCTTCTAGAGCAGATTAACTTTGAGAATGTACATTCTCAAAGTTTAAGCCACGCATCGCTTCGATGCTTAACCGCGCAAGTAAACAGTTCTGCTGTCTTCGCGGCAGTCGTTGGCGAGCCTGCGAGCCTTACGAATGGCGACAGCGATTGTATGGAAACAGGCGGATCGTTACACATGCTGCCTGCAAGCGTATTTTCCTGCGTTACGATTTCTGAAGCATCCGTAACTTCCTTTGTCGTAACGGCTGAAGCTGCGCTTGCATCTTTGCGGCGGGCGACTGCTCACGCAGCCGCCAGCGTGATGCTGTAGCCATTGCTCTCAGCGATTCGTATTGAGGATATGGCTTTTCAAAGGGTAAACGCCTGCTCTGTCGTTTGACCGAGTATGCAGCCGGCAGTTCGTCATCTGTTTAGAGCAGTTTACGAATGAAACGAGTCAACTGCTCTGCAAGGATTTTCCTGAAAATCCTTGCCACGAAATGCGAGCAGGCAGGCTTTTGCCTGCCGTAAGCAAGCATTTCAAGTGTTAAATGCTCTAAAGACATCTGCTCCCAAGTGCTGTGCCCGCCGCGGGATCGGACATCTTGCTGCATGCCGGTAAATTGCGAGAGCTGAAGCCGCCCCTGCGGGTGGTGAGAGCCACGGCCAAAACGGCGCTGCTTGAAGCGCACAGATCAAAGAGCCTTCCGGAGATTTCCGGAAGGCTCTTTGCTGTTGGCAAGGTGCGCCTGTGGGGCTGTGCAGCCGGGCTGTCAGGGAGGCAGGCCGGACTGCGGTCGTTTTATGTTTTTTTCAGATTTGTCGCAGTTTTCCACAGGCCCCAGGCTTGCTCCCAGGCGGCAGCAGGGCCGGTGAAGTGCGGGCAAGCCTGGCCCACGCAAGACCAGTGGACCGACCGCCCGGATGCATAAAGAGGCCTTCCGCGCGCGTGTCAGACCGCCGCTTTGGCTCATGCTGCCCCGTGTTTGCCGCAAGAGATAAAAAAGAGAAAAAATCTTTTTTCCCCTCTTGACAATCAGTGGGGCCTTACAGTTCGGAACTTTTGGCAAGCATGAATGAAAAATGGAGAATATATGAGAAAAACGGAGTAAAATCATTTTATATTTGTTGATAAAATGTTGCTGTTTTGTTCATATACCATATCCTATTATTCTGTCCCTTACGGGCTAAGGCTTTTCAGGGGGGCCACGGAGGCTGTCAAATAGAAAAAAATAAAATATTTGTAGCAATTAACAAGAATAGCAATTGGGGAAAGCAAAAGCCGCTACCGCCCCAAACAGCCTTTATTCATCAATTGCCCGTCGCCCGGATTTTGGGCTACAAGGCTGCATGCGAGAAAAATGGGCTGAAATTTCTGAAAATCTCAAAAAAATGCTTAAATCCGGGCTTTTCAAAGTCTGGATTGCTCCCTTGCACGCCAGTGTTCATGAGGGGGGGCTTCACCTTGTGGCGCCCAATGCCTATGTGGCCGGCAGGCTGGAAAGCATGATGCTTGCCTCACTGCGTGAGGCTGCCGCACCTGTTCTTGGCCTTGAGCCGGAGCAGGTCGATGTGCGTATCGAGGCAGCGGGGCAAAGTGCAGATGCAGAGATTCATGAGGAAAAACAGGTTGGTATGAAAAACAATCCTGTCGTGGGAACTGAAGCTCCGGCTTCAGCTCCATCTGCCGCTGCGTCTTTTATCGCTCCGTCCAGGGCGCCGCGCCAGGCATCACTGCCGCTTGCGCCTGTGGCCGTGTACCGCGATACACAAAATTGGCGATATTCCTTTGCCGATTTTGTGGTAGGCCCCACCAACAATATGGCTGTTGCCGCCGCGCAGGATGTGAGCCGCAGCTGTGGCTGCGTGCGTACCCTTTTTGTAAACTCCAGTTCCGGGCTGGGCAAGACGCATCTGGCTCAGGCCGTGGGACGCGCCATCAGCGATGAAGGCACCAATGCCCGCGTGGGATACCTTACGGCCGAAGAATTTGCCTCGCGCTTTGTCATGGCCCTGCGGGCGCAGGATATTGAAGGCTTTAAGGCCCGCTTTCGCGAGCTGGATGTGCTTCTGATGGAAGACGTGCATTTTTTTCAGGGTAAGGAAAAAATGCAGGATATGGCCCTGGCAGTGGTTAAAAGCCTTCAGGCCAAGGGCGGGCGCGCCATCTTTACCTCTTCTTTTTCACCGCGCGAACTGCAGAAGGTGGACAGCCAGCTTGTGTCGCATTTCTGTTCCGGCATTCTGACCGACATGGGCCGTCCCACCAAGGACATGCGCTGTGATATCCTGGGGCGCAAGGCCAGAACATTTCAGGTGCTTTTGCCCGACACTGTTTGCGAGCTGCTTGCCAGCCGCCTGACGGGCGACGTGCGCCAGATGGAATCCTGCCTCAACAGCCTTATCTTCAAGGCGCGCCTGCTGAACTGCGGTCTCAACGTCGATCTGGCAATGGAAGTTCTGAGCCAGTACGCGGACGTGGCCTGTGGGCCTGATTTTTCCACCATCCTGCGCCTTGTCTGCGAAAGCTACGGGCTTAACGAACGTCAGCTGGCTTCGCGCTCACGTCGCAAGGAATGTGTGGTCGGACGCAATACCGCTTTCTATCTGGCCCGCAAGCATACGGAGATGACCCTGGAAGAAATCGGAGAAAAATTCAACCGCCGCCATTCCACCGTTATCAAGGGCATCACCTCGCTTGAGCGCGAACTGTCCAGAGAATCCACCGAGGGCCGCCGTATTGCCCGTGCCGTATCGCTCATTGAGCGGAATGCGGGACTGGCTGAGCGCCCCATGTAAAGCTTTGCCGCCATACGGCGCAAAAGCGGCCCGGTTTTCAAAGACCGGGCCGCTTTTGTCATATGTCTTTCATCTGGATACGCTGTGAGCCTGATTGGATCACGCTGTGGCTCGCCGGAAAGGGCCTGCAAGCGCAATTTGGGTGCGCGGTTAAGCGCCGGAGCGAGCGTCCTGGAAGCAGTGGGAATGGATACTCTCAATGCAAAAATGCGCTAGAGCAGTTTCACTTTGAAATTGCTCTGGCGACTGCGCGAGCAGGCGCCCGCCGCGAAGGCGTAAGCGCAATTTATTTGCGCGGTTAAACGCCGAAGCGAGCGTGTTTTAAACTTTGAAAATATACATTTTCAAAGTTAATCTGCTCTAAAGAACGGGACTTTCCGCCAGCAGCAGGGCATCCAGAGCAGAGGCCGACAAGTGGCGGGGTTCTTCACGCCGCTCAGGCGTTACGCCCCACTGGCGCAGCACCTCAAGGGCCATGTCTTCGCCTTTGCCAAGGCATTGGGCCACGGCCGGGGAAAGAGCCGCACCAAGAGTCATGGCGGCAGGCTGTACGCCGATCAGTGCGCAATGCTCCGGCATATTGCCGCGCAGCGTGGCAAGGCCAAGAACTTCGGAAAAGCTGTTCTGGTGGGGGCCGATTTTTTGTGCGGTAAGATAGGCGGGCATCTGCTCTCGCAGCACCATCTCCCCCGGTTCAAGGCCAAAATCCACTGCATCCAGCACAAGCAGCCTGTCCGCGCGCTCCACGTAGGTCAGCAGGGTTTGTCCCTGAGTGCCGCCGTCCACCACTTCCACGTAGTCGGGAAAATCCCAGCGGGCATAGAGGTTTTGCGCCAGTCTGACGCCGTAACCTTCGTCGCCGTAAAGAATATTGCCGAGACCGATGATAATTACCGCTTCCATGAGACATCCTGTTTTTCTATGCAGGCCGTGCCTGCAAGCAAAAGACGGCTCCACTGGAGTGAAGCCGCCCTGTTGTTGCTCCTGAGCAGGTTCCAGAGCGGTTTGCCTTGAGACTGCTCCGGCGGCCGCGCGGCCAGGCTGCTCTGCCAGGTCACGCGGCCATGAATCAATCGCACTGTGCCTGCGTGTCAAGCGCTGCAGCGAGCGCCGTGACACGTGGAGAAGTTACTCTCAACGGCAAAATGCCCTAGGTTTTGCGCCGCTCTCTGTAGCCGCTGAACATGGTGGAAACCAGGGTGGTCTTGCCCATGATCTCTTCACGGATGACCATGTAGATATGCACGGTTACAAAGGTGACCAGAAGAAGCATGCCCAGCCTGTGCAGGCTGCGCAGTTCCTGGCCGTTGCCGCCTATCCAGTAGGCGAAGTCCAGCACGAAACGGAACGGCTTGAAGAAGGCCAGGCTGCTGGCTTCGGCATACATGCCAAGACCGGTAAGCATGATAACGAGCATGAAGACCATGCCCACGGCCATGCCTGCCTGGGCCAGGGGATTATGCCCCACGTGGGCGCGCGGCTCTTTGTCCAGAAAGAGATACCAGCGGATGTCGTGCCACAGGTCGTTCCACCAGGCTTTGCTCCAGACAGGCAGGATGATCAGCTCGCGCGAGTAGCGGTTGCCGATAATGCCGTAGAGATAGCGCAGTATTGTGGAGATGATGAGAATAAAGCCCGCAATGAAATGCGCCATGCGGGTGTAGCCCATATAAAAGGTGTCATAGGCAGAGGTTCCGGCCACGGAAAGCCAGGGTTTTCCTATGATGTACCCGGTAACGATGAGCACGCACACACAGACCACCATGACCCAGTGCCAGATGCGTATGGGCAGCTGGTACACATAGATGCTTTTGCCCACGGGGACTTCGGACGTGCTTTGTCTTGTATCGCTCATATCGTTCTCCTACGCTTGGGGCGTGTGTGCGCCGGGCGTCAGCGGGGCCGGAGCTACATGCCCCTGTCCATGCGCACTGTGAGCAGATCCTTGCCGTCGGGACCAATGATGTGGGTCGAGCAGGCAAGGCAGGGGTCAAAGCTGTGCAGGGTGCGCAGAATTTCCAGCGGCTGTTCGGGTATAGCCATGTGGGTATTCATCAGCGACGCCTCATAGGCGCTCAACTGGCCGTCGGGGCTGCGAGGCGCGCCGTTCCATGTTGTGGGAACCACGCACTGATAGCTTTCGATTTTTCTGTCCCTGATTTTAACCCAGTGTCCGAGAGCGCCGCGCGGGGCTTCGGTAAAGCCCACGCCCCGCAGTTCGCTTGTGGGCCAGGTTTCGGGGCTCCACTTGGCGGTATTGGCTGTGGCGCGCACGCCGTTTTTGAGGTTGGCGATAAGGCGGTCGTAAAAATAGCGCATTTTTTCCGCCGACCAGGCCAATTCCAGAGAACGTGCGGCTATGCGGCCCAGGGTGGATTGCAGCACCGTAACTGGCACACCGCCCGCGCGGCCCAAAAAGTCGTCCACAAGGTCCTTGATGTCGTCATTTTTACGGGTGTAGCCGATGAGCATGCGGGCCAGGGGGCCGACTTCCATCTGGTGACCGCGCCACAGCGGCGTCTTGAGCCAGGAATAGCGGTCCCGTTCATCCACCTGCTTGAGGTCCGTGGGCGTACCCTTGATGTTGGGACCGGGATTGTAATGCGGCTCGGTGACGCCTTCCCAGGGGTGCAGACCGGTTTTTCCGGCGGGGTAGGGCTTGTACCAGGAATGGTTGACGGTTTCCTGGATTTCTTCGGGATTGGTCAGGCTTACGGGCAGCACTTCGTTGAAGTTGCCGTTGATAATGGCCCCCGGAGGCATGAGCAGGCTTTTTTCGGTGTAATCGTTGGCAATGTCGGGAATGCCGCCGTAGGCCAGTACCGAAAGCTTGGACAGGCCGCCGCCGATATTGAGCCAGTCCCCGTAAAATCCGGCCAGGGCCAGTGTGTCGGGGATGACCACCTGCTGGGCGAAGGTGCGGCAGCGCTCGATAACCTGAAGCACGAAGTCCAGGCGTTCCTGATTGATGACGTCGGCCGCGCCCACGCCGTCAATGTTCAGGGAGCAGGGAACGCCGCCCACCAGCCAGTTGGGGTGAGGGTTTTTGCCGCCGAAGATGGTGTGGATGTGTACCACGTCTTTCTGGAAATCCAGAGCCTCGATATAGTGGGCGACCACCATAAGGTTGGCTTCGGGCGAGAGCTTGTAGGCGGGGTGTCCCCAGTAGCCGTTGGTAAAGATGCCAAGCTGGTTGGAATTGATGAGCTTGAGCAGCTTGTCCTTGACCGACTTGAAGTAGCCCGGCGAAGAATTGGGCCAGGGAGACAGCTTTTGCGCCAGTTCGGACGTTGCCTTGGGGTCGGCCGTGGAGGCCGAGACCACGTCCACCCAGTCCAGCCCCGTAAGGTGGTACAGGTGCACGAGATGGTCGTGGTACATAAGGCAGAGCTGCATGAGGTTGCGGATGATGTTGGCATTGTCGGGAATATCAATGCCAAGGGCGTTTTCCACCGCATGCACCGAGGCCAGGGCGTGCGTACCCGTGCAGACGCCGCAGATGCGCTCGGTAAAAGCCCAGGCGTCGCGGGGGTCGCGCCCCTTGAGGATGATTTCTATGCCGCGAAAAATGGTGCCGCAGGAAACGGCATTGGTGATCACGTTGTCGTCGTTGATATTCACTTCGCAGCGCAGATGGCCTTCAATGCGGGTTACGGGGTCCACAACGAGGCGGCGGCCCGCGTCAACAACAGTATATCCTTGCGTCGAATATTCATAGGACATGGGTGCGTTCCTTAGCTCTTGCTGGTGTCGTCGTTAACTTCCGGGGCTTTCTTCTTGTCGCAGGCATGGCGCACCATACTGGCCGCGCCGTGAATGGCGACACCGGCGGCCACGCCCGCCACCGCCGCAACCCCCACGCTTTCAGCCGTGGAGTTGATTCCCATGTGCGGGATGGTGGTGATGCGGTCGTAGAACGATTGCTGGTCCCAGAAGTTCTGCTCCGAGCAGCCGATGCAGCCATGCCCGGACTGGATGGGAAAGGAAACGCCGTTGTTCCAGCGGGTGGAGGGACAGGCATTGTAGGTGGTAGGGCCTTTGCAGCCCATTTTGTACAGGCACAGGCCGGAGCGCGCGCCTTCGTCATCCCACGATTCCACGAACTGGCCCGCGTCAAAGTGGGCGCGGCGGTAGCACTGGTCGTGCACGCGCAA